>JANLPD010000445.1:0-14913 GCA_031367045.1 Frankiales bacterium
CGCAACCGCCGGAGCACGTGCGTGACAGCAGACGGCTGACGAAGGTCAACCGTCGATCCGACGCTGCGCCGGGTGCCCCGCTGCCATCGCGGGGAGTCCTGGAGAATCCCGTGCAACGTTGACAGGGCCGAGACCGTCCTCTAACCTTTTCGAAGCACCGAATTTGCTTTCGAAATACCGAATTTTGGCGGGAAGCGGAAACGCCGTGCCTCGCGTGAGGTCGGTTCTCCTCCGATGTCATGGGCCACGCGCACCGGTCCGGGCGAACCATGCTGCCGCGCACGAGCAACCTGAGGACCCGATGACGGAACAGTCGACCAAGGTGGTGGTTGCAGCGGGCCACCACGTGGCGAGCGATCGGATCGAGACGGCGTCGCTCGAAGAGCTGATCTTCAAGACGTCCTCGATCGCCATCGCACGCGCGGGTCTCACGCCCGAGGACGTCGACGCCGTCGTCATCAGCGGCAACGACCAGACGGACGGTCGCATCATCTCCTGCATGGTCACGGCCGGGGCTGCGGCCGGCGTCGGAAAGAATGTGACCATGATCGCCTCCGCGCCAGAGCATGCCTTCGCGTACGCGTACCTCAGGCTCCTGTCGGGGCAGGGCACGAACGCTCTGGTCGTGGGGTGGAGCAAGCCGAGCGAGTCGGTCTTCCCCGAGCACGCGGAGTTGGTGTCGGCGGATCCCTTCCTGGTTCGACCCCTGGGGATGAACCACGTCATCGCGTCGGCGCTCCAGGCGTCGGCACTCTTACATCGCGAGGCCGACCCGACGCCTGTGACCAGTACGGACAACGCCTACGTGGCCTGGCCGCTGACCGCTGACTCCTACCACGAGCACGCCGACGGCGTCTGCGCGATGGTGATGGAGCTGCGGGACGCCACCGACCCGCGCCCTGGAGCGTGGGTCCGCGGCGTCGGCTGGGCGATGGACCGCTACGACCTCGGGGACCGCGAGGATCTTGAGGCCGGCGGGCTGGACGCCGCGATGCTGCAGGCGTCGAAACAGGCGGGGCCGTCCTTCGGGCCGATCGACACGCTCGACACCTACGCGGTGGGCGCACCCAACGAACGGCGCCTCGCCGCGCGACTGGCCGGGAGTCTTGGCAGCGACACGACCCAGGTCTTCTCCTCCCAGACCGAGCCGAGCCCGGACTTCGCCGCTGGCCTCTTCGCGATCTGGAGGGCAGCGCAACGGGTGCTGGATTCCGGGAGGACCGGGGCCCGGCACGACGCGGCGGCCGTGGCCACCCTGGGATTCGCTTCTCAGGGCTCGACCGTCGTCCTCTTGTCGGACCTGACGGAGGCATAGGCCGTGCGCAACGTAGCGATCATCGGCGTCGGCCAGACCGACTTCGTCAAGACTCGAGCGGATGTGACTTATCCCGAGCTGGTTCGCGAGGGAGCGGAGCTTGCGCTGGGCGACGCAGGTCTGTCGATGCGCGACATCGACGCCGTAGTCGTGCCGTTGGCGCCCGATGCGCTCATCGGGATCGGCAACGGTGAGCGCTGGCTCGTCGAAGCCATCGGCGCAACCGGCAAGCCAATCATGCGCGTGAACAACGGTGGGGCGACCGGCGCCACCGCGGTCGAGACGGCCTGGATGCACGTGGCGTCGGGCATGTTCGACGCCGTCCTGGTCGCCGGCGCCGACCGGGTGAGCGAGTCGCTCTCGGCCCAGTCGGTGCTTAACAAGATGTGGGACGTCGCCTACGAGCGTCCGTACCCGCAGAACACAATCACGATGCTGGCCATGTCCGCCATGCGCTACAACCACCTGTACGGCGCCGACGAGCGGGACATGGCGCGGGTCACCGTGAAGAACCGCAGGCATGCCTCGCTGAATCCGCACGCTCACCTGCGCGCACCAGTGACCGAGGAGGACGTTCTGAGCTCACGTCTCCTCGCGTGGCCGTTGAAGCTCGGGGACGCGTGTCCCTCCTCTACCGGGGGGGCCGCCGTCATCCTCGCGTCCGAGGAGTACGCCGATCGGCTCGGGGGTCAGGTGGCGTGGATCCGCGGGCTCGGCCAGAACACCGAGACGTTCTGGATGGGCGATCGGGTAGGCCCCGCCGCACTCGGGGATCACGCAGACGCCGATGCCTTGGCCGTCGCCTTCCGGCGGGCCTACGAGCAGGCCGGTGTGACGGATCCGAAGACGCAGATTCAGGTCGCCGAGATCTACGCGCCCTTCTCCAGCGTCGAGTTCCACGTCATCGAGGCCGCTGGGTTCTGCGCGCGTGGTGAGTCACCGAAGCTGTTGGAGCAGGGGGCGTTCCACCTGGGCTCGGACGGCGTTGTGGTGAACCCGTCCGGTGGAGTCCTGTGCACCAACCCCATCGCCATCACGGGCACCGTCCGGGTCGTTGAAGCTGCTCTCCAGGTCCAGGGTCGAGCCGGCGACCGGCAGGTCGACGGTGCCAAAGTCGCCATCGCGAGCGCGATCGGCGGCGACCACCAGTTCTACTCGACGTTTGTGATCGCCAACAATCGCGACCCGATTGGAAATCCATGAACCCCCCAGCCGAGACGGCCAAACCTCGCTTCTACGAGCAGACGTGGGACCTGAGCTATCGCCATGCGCTCGGTTCCACGGTCGGTGTCTTCCTGGACGGCCTCCGTGAGCACAAGATCCTCGGCAGGCAATGCCCTGGGTGCTTGCGCGTGCTCGTTCCGCCGCGGTCGTACTGCGATCGCTGCCACGTCGAAACCGGTGACTGGCACGAAGTCTCGGATCGGGGTGTCATCGAGATGATGACGATCGTCTACGAGCCGTTCAAGGGTTTGCCCGAGCCCCCGTATGCGATCGCCTACGTCACGCTCGACGGGGCGAGCACCGCCCTTCTCGGGTACGTCCGAGGCACCGACCTCACGGACGTCCAGTCAGCCACGACCCAGCTGGCGATCGGAACTCGAGTGGTCGTCCGCTTCAGCCCTGAGCCCAAGGGAGACGTGACGGACTACTGGTTCGAGGTGGCCGATCCGGCAGCGGCTGAATCATGAGCAGGCGTCCCTGGGCGCGCACGCTGCCCGACCTGATCGGCGAATGGAGCTCGCTGAGCCCAGACGCCAGCGCCTTCGTCACGTCGACTGGAGCACGGGTCTCCTACGCGGAGCTCGAGCGGATGATGACGCTGATCTCTGGCTCGCTGGCGCGTAGAGGCATCGGCCGAGGGGACACCGTCGGACTCCTGGCGCCCAACGTCCTGGAGTGGATCCCGACCGCCCTGGGTGTGCTGGCGACCGGTGCGCGCGTCGCGGCCTTCAACACGTACGTGAAGCCGCTCGAGCTGACCTACCTCCTCGAGCATTCGCAGTGCAAGGCAATGATTGCGGCCGAGAGCGTGGGGAAGCACAGCCTGCTCACGACGCTGCAGGAGGTGGTCCCGGAGCTGTGGAACGCCGCCCCGTCGTCGTGGAGGGCTCCGAAGTTCCCGAGCTTGCAGTCGGTGATCGTGATCGGTGCTGGTCGACCGCCAGGTGCCGAGCCGTGGTCCGACCTCCTGGTCGGTGCAGCGATGGCTCAGCCGCCCGACGGCGGGCATCCGTCCGCATCCGACGACGCGGTCGTGGTCTACACGTCCGGTTCCACAGCCAGTCCGAAGGCCGTGCCGCTCGCCCACTACGCCATGATCGAGAATGGCTTCGCGATCGGTGAACGGATGGGCCTCACGAGCCGAGACCGAGTGTGGCTCGGGTCCCCCCTCTTCTGGAGCTACGGCGTCGCGAACGCGATGACGGCCACGTTCACCCATGGGGCGACCCTGGTCCTCCAGGCCGAGTACACGGCGGACTCGGCAGCCGACCTGATCGAACGCGAGAAGTGCACTGCGGCCTACCTGCTCCCCACGTTCCTCCACGACCTGTCCTCGCTCCCTCCCGAGGGCAAGTCAAAGCTGTCCTCGCTCGAGACGGGTCTGACCATCGGGCGACCGGATGAAGTCGCTCTCGCACTCGAGCTCGGGATCTCGGGCATCTGCAACATCTACGGCTCGACCGAGGTCTATGGGAACTGCTGCGTCACCCCGCGGGACATGCCTACCGAGCAGAGGCTGCACTGCCAAGGCCCTCCGCTCCCGGGCGTCGAGGTGCGCATCACGGACCCGAAGACCGGAGCTCCGGTCCCGAATGGCGAGGGGATAATCGAGGTCCGCGGCTACACGACGCGGGGGTATCTCGGCGATCCCGAGCTCAACGCTAAGACGTTCACTCCGGACGGTTGGTACAGGACCGGTGACCTGGGCATCCTGCTCGTAGACGGGTCGCTCAGGTTCGTGGCGCGGGCGACGGACATGATCAAGACATCGGGGATCAACGTGTCCCCTGCGGAGGTGGAGGAGTTCATCAACTCCCATCCCGATGTCGCCGAGTCCGTCGTCGTCGGGGCACCCGATCCTCAACGGGGCGAGATCGTCGTGGCGATCGTCAGGCCCATCGCGGGTCGCGTCGTCGATCCGCAGTCGCTGATCTCGCACTGCAAGAACAACATCGCCGCCTACAAGGTGCCCGCGCGGGTGCTGCTCGTCGACCAGCTCCCGGTCACCGACACGGGCAAGATCGCGAGGCTACAGGCCAGGCGCTTGGCAGCGGGGGTGCTGACATGAGTCCACGTCCCCTCCTGGTGAGCAGACTGCGGCTCACCGGCTACTGGGCCGGAGCATGACGATGCCGACAGACAAGGTCCAGCGAGTCGTCGAGGTTCTCGAGCTCGTCCTTGCGCGCAACTCGACGGGCACGAGGCTTTCGGACATCGCACAGAAGCTCCAGAACCCGCTCAGCAGCACGCATGACCTCCTGCGCTCGATGATGAAGGCCGGCCTGGTGGCGGTGGACTCCGACAGGAAATACCGGATCGGACCGCGATTCATCCGGCTGGCGCTCTCCACCGGTCAGTCGCTCGACGTTCGGGTGCTGGCCCACGCCCATCTCGAGCGTCTGGCGGCGGACCTGAGTCACGACGTCTACCTCGCGATCAGGGTGGATGACTCGGTCACCTACGTCGACCGCATCCCGGGGCGAGGCAGGGCCGCCGTCGATATCCGCCTGGGTGACCCCGTACCGCTGCACTCCAGTGCAGCCGGCAAGCTGTACTCCGCCTTCTCCGAGGATCTCGCGGCGATCGCGCTGGGCGGCGATCTGCCTGCCCTCACGAGCCGCACCCTGAGGTCGCCGCGCAAACTCAAGGCAGAGCTCGCGGCGATCCACGAGAGCAGGTACTCCATCAGCAACGAGGAGACGATCACGGGCATCGTGGGACTGGCCGTCCCGGTCTGGGCGGCCCCTGGTCGGCTCCTCGCGGCCGTGCACGTCTCGGCCTTCCGTGACGTGCTCGCCGACGCCGACATCCCCGAGATCATCAGCGCGATGCAGGCGTGCAGCGTCGACATCGCTCGTGCGATGGGCCTGGTCACGCCAAAGGAATCCGTCGCGTGACAAGGACGGCGCGTTCCGCCATCGACCCTGAGGACCGTCGACCGCGGTCTCTCGACTGGCTGTCCACGGCATAGCGACGTGACGTGGTGCCGACTCCATCGAGGCTGCGATGCAGCTCCTGACCCAAATGCAGAGGTGAAACGTGGCAAGCGACCAGCACATCACAGAGGCCTTCATCGACGGCGACGTGTCCAGCCTCGACTCCGCCAACCGGTACGAGACCATCAACCCCTCGACGGGCGACGTCATCGCGAGCATCGCGGTGGGCACGGCCGAGGACGTGCGGCGTGCTGTGCGTTCCGGCCAGGACGCCTGGCCGGGCTGGATGTCGACGAAGCCGTCGGATCGGGGCCGCATCCTGACGGCGATCGCCGAAAAGATTCGTGAGCGGGCCTCGGAGCTCGCTGTGATCGAGAGCCTCGACACTGGCAAGCCGACCAAGCTCGCCCTGGGCGATGTCGAGGTCGCTGCCAGGTATTTCGAGTTCTTCGCGGGAGCGGCGGACAAGCTGCACGGCGAGGTGATCCCGCTCGGCCCCTCCTACCACGCCTTCACCGAGCACGCGCCCTACGGGGTTATCGGCGTCATCCTTCCCTGGAACTCGCCGCTGCAGCAGGCAGCTCGGAGCATCGCCCCGGCCCTGGCGACCGGCAACTGCGTGGTCGTGAAGCCGGCAGAGGATGCGCCGCTCTCAATCCCGGTCCTCGCCCGGCTCGCCAGCGAGTGCGGCCTACCTCCCGGGGTCCTCAACGTGATCCCCGGAGACGGTCCCACGACGGGTGCCGCTCTCGTCGCCGACAGAGGCGTGAGGCGCGTGATGTTCACGGGCTCGGTCGATGTCGGCAGGGAGATCGCACGAAATGCCGCCGACCGGCTGATCCCCGTTGGGCTCGAGCTGGGCGGAAAGTCGCCCAACATCGTGTTCGCTGACGCCGACCTGGAGCGAGCAGTCGAGGGCACGATCCTGGCTATCACCTACAACTCGGGGCAGGCCTGCTCGGCAGGCAGCCGCCTCTATGTCGAGGACCCCGTCTACGACGAGTTCATGGAGCTGCTCAGGACGCGCATGATGAGCATTAGCGTCGGCCCTGGACTAGATGATCCGGACATCGGCCCGATCGCGACCCGCGAGCAGTTTGCGCGGGTGCAGAGCTACCTCGAGTCGGCTCAGGAATACGGGGGCAAGCCGCTGCTTGAGGTGAAACCCGCCATCCTCGAGAAGTTCCCGAGGGGGTTCTACGTGGGTCCGGCGATCTTCGAATGCTCGCAGGAGTCGCGTCTGGTGCGCGAGGAGATCTTCGGTCCGGTTCTTGTGGCCGGGCGTTTCTCCAGTGAGGATGAGGCCCTGCGCCTGGCCAACGACACGGAGTACGGTCTCGTCGCCGGAGTCTGGACCAAGAACATCGACCGCGCGCTTCGATTCTCGGCACAGCTTGAAGTCGGGCAGGTCTACGTAAATAACTGGTTCGGCGGCGGTGTGGAAACACCCTTCGGCGGATGGAAGAACAGCGGCATCGGGCGTGAGAAGGGCTTCGAAGCCCTCCTGCACTACACGCAGCTTCGCACCACGATCGTCAGCGTGAACTAGCAGCATCCACTGGAACCGTCGATGGGATCGTCATGAAACTCCTGCAGGACAAGGTCATCATCATTACTGGCGGCGCGTCGGGCATGGGCCGGGCCGGCGCCAGGCTCTTCGCGGAGCACGGTGCCCGGGTGGTAGTTGCGGATCTCAACGAGGAGCAGGCAGGAGAGACCGCGAAGGAGATCGCCGCCGCAGGCGGCGTGTGCAGGGGAGTGAGGTACGACGCCACCAGCTCGGCGGAGACCGAGCAGCTGGTCGCCACCACGATCGGGGAGTTCGGCCAGCTCGACGTCGCCTGGGCCAACGCGGGGCTTGCCGCTCCCTTCAGCACGGTCGAGGCCTACGACGAGGACCTGCTGGACCGCCTCATGGCGGTGAACGTCAAAGGTCCTTGGCTCATGGCGAAACACGCCGCACCGGCGCTGAAGGAGTCGCGCGGCTCGCTCATCATCACGGCCTCCCTGTCGGGACTCAAGGGCAGGGCCAATCACTCTGGCTACCAGGCCGCCAAGGGAGGCGCGGTCATGCTGACCCGCGCGCTGGCCAAGGAGTTCGCCCCGGCCGGCGTCCGGGTCAACTCCCTGTGCCCGGTCGCAGCCGACACTCCCATGCTCCCTAAGTTCCTCGACGAGGCAGGGGGTCTCATGTCTCGGGAGGAGCTCGCCGCGGGCATTCCCATGGGGCGGCTGGCGACAGCGGAGGATGTTGCTCGCGCCGCACTGTTCTTCGCCTCGGACCTCTCCGAGTTCGTCACCGGGGTCAACCTTCCCGTGGACGGCGGAACGAGTGCGTAGGCCACGTGCGCACCAATTCACGGCGGAGTCCACCCGCCTCCCGGGTTGACAGACGGAGTTGATCATGAGCCAGAGCCTGCCCAGCTACCGAGAGCTGCCGGTCTCGCCGAACGGTGCACCCTGGCGGTCCGCGTGGGGAGTCTTCGGACGGGATTCGCAGCTCGGCACACTCGAGCTGCTCACACCCGAGCGCCGGCGGTTGGCATTAGGGCTCGTGAGGGATGGGGTGACGGTCAACCTCGATCATCCACTCGACATCCCGCTGGAGATTTTCAAGTTCCGTCCGCCGTTCAAGCACAACGTCTTCGAGATCATGCCGGGCTACCTCGACGAGACACTGGACGACTTCGCGCCGCAGCTGTCGAGCCAGTGGGACAGTCTCCGACACGTCCGTTCGCCTGACGGCTTCTACAACGATCTTGTTGCCGAGGCGGATGCTCTCGAGCCGAAGTCGGCGCTCGGGATCGATCAAGTGGCGGTGGCCGGCATCGTCGGTCGCGGGGTGCTGATCGACGTCGCGGAGTTCCTGGCTGCGACGGGGGATCCGATCGAGCCGAATGCCCGCCGTGAGATCTCGACCAGCCTCCTCGACCAGGTCGCCGAGCATCAGGGAGTCACCATCGGGACGGGTGACATCCTCCTCGTGCGCTTCGGCGTAGATGCCTTCCTGCGCCGGCTCATCGCTGCGCCTGGGAGCGTCGAGATGCGCTACGAGGCACCAGGTCTGATGCAGGACGAGACCACGCTCGAATGGCTGTGGGACAAACACGTCGCGGCTGTCTGCGCCGACAACATCGCTGTGGAGGTGACCCCTCCGCGTGGCCCCGACACACGCCTGCACCCGGCTTTGCTGGGCCTGCTCGGACTGGCTATGGGTGAGCTGTTCGACCTCTGCGACCTCAGCCGCGAGTGCAAGAGCCGCTCGCAGTACGAGTTCGCCTTCGTGGCCAAGCCCTTCCGACTACCCGGCGGGGTCGGCTCTCCGGCCAACGCGATGGCCATCTTCTGAAGGCTGGAATCCGTGATCGCGAGCGAACCATTGGTGAGAAGGGCGGGGTGGCCGTGCTGGACGGTATGACGGTTCTCGATCTCACGCAGCAGCTACCGGGCCCCTACGCAACTTCCCTGCTCGGGAGTCTGGGAGCCAGGGTCATCAAGATCGAGCCACCTACGGGTGACCCCAGCCGCCACCTGGATCCGGAGATGTTCGCGCGGGTGAACGCGGGCAAGGAGTCCGTGGTCGTGGACCTGAAGTCGCAGGTCGGGAGGGCGGCGCTCCAAGGACTGGTCGCGCAGAGCGACGTCCTGGTGGAGGGCTTCCGGCCCGGGGTCATGGAGCGACTGGGTGCAGACTGGCCCGTCTGCCAGCGAGCGAACCCCCTTCTTGTGTACTGCTCGATCTCCGGATTCGGTTCCGTCGGCCCGTACGCCCAGGTGCCGGTGCACGACATGAACCTCATGGCGTGGGGAGACCCTGAGGGGGCCAGACGGTCGTCCGGCCGGATCGGCGTGCCATGGGTCGACCTGGGCACCGGGACGACGGCCGCCGTCTTGATCGTGTCCGCCTGGCACACGGCTCGAAGACTCGGACACGGAACGCAGCTGGACGTATCCATGCAGGACGTGGCGCTCAGCTGGTCGCGCGTCAAACCTTTGCGCCCGGGAGTGGAACCGACCTACGGCGTCTACGAGACGAAGGATCACAAGGAGATCGTGATCGCGATCCTGGAGGATCACTTCTGGGAGCGTCTCTGCCGGGCGTTCCAGCTCGTGGACCTCGGTGGCGACGAAACACTTGCGGGCTACGAGAGTCGCGTGCAGAGTGCCAACAAGATCCACAGCGCGATCGGGAGACGCGTCTCGGAGCTCTCGCTCGCCGACGTGTTGGCGCTCGCGACCAGCCATGACCTGCCCATCACGTCGGTCGACCCCGCCGACGATGAGCTCGCCGTCGAGCAGCTTGCGGCAACGGGCTTTGCCAACAACCGGTTCCGGCTCCCCACGTCGGCGAGCGACCCGGAGATCGTGTCGGTGCCGCAGTGCGGAGAGCACACGGAACGCGTGCTGACCGAGTTTGGATGCGGCACGGAGTAGCGGAGTGACTCTCCCCGAGCTGCTACTCGTGGGTGGCCAGAAGGTGCCGCTGGATCTTGCCCGAGGTGGTGCGCGGCAGCGGCTCGTCTCGGATCGTCCACCGGCGCGGGACCTTGAAGTTCGCGAGCTCCTCGCGGCACCGGGCGTTCAACGCCTCGACGGTGACGCTGTGCTCTGGGGACACGATGGCGAAGGCATGGATGATTTCGCCCCACTTCGGATCGGGCACCCCCACCACGGCGGCTTCGATGACGCCGTCGACGTCGAGCAGGACACGCTCTACCTCGGCTGGGTACACGTTCAGGCCACCGCTTATGATCATCTCCTTGGCACGACCCGCGATGTGGACGTACCCCTCCTCGTCGAAGTACGCGAGGTCGCCGGTCCGCATCCACCCGTCGACGAAGGCCTGGTCGGTCGCCTCCGGCTTCCCGAAGTAGCCGGCCATGCAAGCAGGGGAGAGGACCACGATCTCGCCGACCTCGCCCACCAAGGTGTCAGTGAACGAGGCGTCGATGACGCGGACCTGCGCCACGAGGCAAGGCTTGCCGGCAGCCCCGGCTTTGCGCACGGCGTCGGAGGGCTTGAGGTACAACATCAGCGTGGGGAACTCACCCATGCCATAACCCTGGACCAGCCTGCAGGTGGGAATCCTGTGGTGCCACTCCTCGATCGACTCGACCGGCACAGGCTCACCCCCGCTGAGCACGAGGTTCAGCGATGACAGATCATGCTGCTCGAGGTCGTCGTACTCGAGCACCCGCTTGAGCACCGACGGAACGAGAATGGTCTTGGTCACCCGGTGCCGAGTCACAGTTCGGCAGAAATCCTCGGCATCGAAGTTACGACTCGGGTTCAGGACGACCGTCCCACCGGCCCACAGCACTGCGAGGGTGAAGCTGTGAAAGCCTGCTGCCCAACACATCGCCGGGATGATGAGGTGGACGTCGTCCTCGGCGATGTTGAAGTCGGGGATCTGGTGGATCGCGTTCCACAACACGGTCGTGTGCGTGTGCATCGCACCCTTGGGAAAGCCGGTGGTTCCCGACGTGTACTGAAGAAGAAGGAGATCATCGGGACAGACCTCGGCCGAGGGGCGCGGCGTCTGGTCTTTCGAGCACAACGCCTCATAGCCGACCGAGTCAGGCTGGTCATGCCCGAGGCTGATGAATCCGATCTCACGCTCCATCTCCGCACGGAAACCGTCGACCGTCGACCACAGGATGTCCTCGCCCAGAAACCAGCGAGCCCCGGAGTCCTCGACGATGTGCTTGACCTCCCGGGCCTTGAGGAGGTAGTTCACGGGGACGATGACGCCACCGATCTTGGCCAGGGCGAAGAGGAGCTCGAACCACTCCGCTCGGTTCTGGGCGAAGACGCAGATCCGGTCGCCCCTCCGGAAGCCGTGAGCCAGCAGCCCTGACGCGAGCCACTCGGAGCGCGTGTCAAGCTCCTCGAACGTGTACTCGCGATCCCGGAAGATCAGAGCAACCTTGCCCGCGGCTGCGCCCTGAGACGGCAGGTTTCTGGCCAGGACGCTGTCGAGCGTGAAGCCTCCTCGGTTATTTCCTTTGTGGCCGTGCGGGAGCGTGGGAGTCAGCTGGTCGTACGGGTCCGCGGAGTCGGTCACCACGACCCCTCCTGCTCTCTGGAGCGATCAAGCATGAGCAGGTAGTCCTCGTGGCACTCAAACCAGACCGTGTGAAAGCTGTCGACGGTGGGGCTGACGACGAAGCGGTGGTCCTCGGCCGCCCGCTCCAGCGCGTCGGCCAGGCGACCGGCGTACGCGCCGAAGCGGGGGACAACCTCGCCCGCGGAACGCAGGCTCGGCGTGACGCTCTCTGTGATCTCGTGAAGCTCGTCGATGACTTCGAACCGGCTGGCGTCATCGTCGATGCCCTGCCAGCGCGCGGACAACCCCTTCACCGCCCCGTTGTGGTGCAGGAACTGCGGGTAAGTCTGCGTGAGACGTTCGATCGTGATGGGATCGCGAAGTGCGACGAGTGACGCCTCGTAGCGCTCGCGCCCCTCTCCTGTGAGCATCCAGCCTGGTCGCTTTCCCGCGGTCCGCTCGACCACCAGATGCTCCGCCGCGAGCGCCTGCAACTCTTGTTCCACCTGGGTGGGGTCATAAGCCAGGGACGTGGCCAGTTCCTGCACAGTGGCCCGACCTTTGAGCCGCAGCGCCTGCAAGACCGTGCTCATAGTGACAGTCCCTTCCTCGGATCCTTGTTAGGCCGAGTTAAACGCATCGACGCCGGAGAGTCATCGACAGGCCGGGCTCGTCCACCTGGACGAAGTTCGCCCGCGACCGCTCGATGATGTCGCGAGCGATCGCGCTTGCACGAGTCCCGTGAGGCGTCGGGAAGTCGGTCTTCACTGGTCCCGATCCGAGTGCGGCGTCCACGTCTTCCTTAGGCATGACGACGCGAAGGATGAGCTCCTCGTCGGAGAGGTTCTCGCCGTACTCGTGGCGCAGCTCCTTGAGCGTCGGCTGCGGTGGCTGCCAGCTCTCGAACTCCTTCGCCCTGGGCGACGACAAGATCGCGTCCTTCGCGTTCTCCTCGAAGGGTGCAGCCGGCCGGCCGAGATGACCCAGCGCGTACAGGATCATCTCGTCAGGAACGATCTTGTAACGCTCTCCCGTGACGACGTTGAGGACGGCCTGGATCCCGATCAGCTGCGAGAACGGAGTGGCGCTCGGCGGGTAGCCGACCTCAGTTCTGATCACCGCGGCTTCTTCGAGTACCTGTTCGAGCCGGTCGGTCATGCCGTACTGCGACAGCTGCGCGAGCAATGTGCCAGTCATCCCGCCAGGGAGCTGATGCTTGTAGTTGAACTCCCGATACTCGTTGGGTACACCCAATGGTCGGCCCTCGACCTCCGCGATGTATGTGAGCGTCTCCTCAATCCTTCCGAGCGGGCCCGTGCGAAGGCTGTGGCCATGCCCGGTGTGCTTCAGGTTGTCCACCATTCCCTCGACCGAGGGGAGCGACGGGCCGTTCGCCAGCGGGCGGCTGGCCGTGTGGATGATCCGAGCGCCCGCCTCGATACCGATGAGGTAGTTCAGCGGTGCTAGTCCGGTCGTGTTGTGGAAGTGCATCTCGAGCGGTACGTCGCCTGCGGCATCGACCAGAGCGGGGAGGAGCGTCCTGGCTCCATCGGACCGCAGAACGCCGGCTTCGTCGGCCAGCATGATGGAGCCGACGTTGTCGAAGGCGGCCATTTGCCGTGCTTGTTCGGCGAAGAACTCATCGGTATGCACCGGGCTGTTTCCGTACATCAAGCACGGGACGACTTCGGCGCCGTTCTCATGGACGATGTCGGCGATCCAGCGCATCTTCTCGATGTTGTAAAGGCAGTCAACAAGCCAGAAGCTGCGGATGCCGTGCTTCGTAAGAGTGCGGACCCACAACTCCATGAGCGCATCGGGATTCACACTGAACCCCACGATCGCGAAGCTTCGCATGCCGGCGCGCAGAGTGCTGTTGGGCATGGCAGCCGCGACGAGGTCCAGCGTCTCCCAAGGGTCCTCGTGGCCGAATCTCACCTGCGCCTCGAACAGGTTGCTCACGACCAGATCGACGATCCGATAGCCGACCCGATCGATGCTGTCGGCCAGGGCAAGCTGATGTCTGGCCTGCATCCGCATTCCCCACAGACTTTGCTGCCCGTCGCGCATCGTGGTGTCAACGAACTCGACGTGTTCGGTCATCCTGTCACCCTCGGGTCAGCTGGGAATGGACTCGTTTCATGGCCAAGGCTTGCGGAGCCGTTCGACGCCCCGGCTGCTCAGGATACGGAGATGTCGATGAGTGGTGTCCCGAACTCGACCATGTCGCCGTTCTGCGGCCACACGCGCGCGACCGTGCCCGCGTGGCCGGCCTTGACCTGCGTCATCAGTTTCATCACTTCGACGATGCAGACGGTGTCGTCTTCGGTGACGTACTGCCCGACCTCGACGAACGGGGGCGCGCCCGGTTTGGGGGACTGCCAGAAGAGGCCGATCGTGGGCGAAGCGACAGTGGCTACGGCACCGTGATCGTGCCCTTCTGCGGGCGCCGCGACTGCCGTGGTTAGGGAGAACTCAGGGATCAACTCCTCCTCCGGCAGATGCACCTCGGCGCGCGCCGCGCCGGGGGTACGGGACTGAGCGACGGGTCCGTCGCCGCTTCGCTGCTGCAACTCATCTGTCTGCGACGTCTGATCGGGGTCACTGGACACGACAATCGTCAGGCCGTCGAGCTCGACGCGGGCGTAGTCCCAGCCGGTGTCCTCGATGCTCTTCAGCAGCGCCCTGAGGTCTTGGGTGGTTCTGTCGTTCGCCATGCTGACTCAAAGCCTCCGCGTTGCTTTGGGAATGCCTCTCCGCCGTGCATCGTCCCGCTGCCCGGAAGACCCGCCTCCTCATCCCTGCATGGGTCGTCTCGCGATCCAACGGTCAGCGCCAGGCCACGAAACATACTCGCCGGCGCCGATTCCCGTCAACCAAACGGGTGGTTGAACCTCCTACTTTACGCCGCGGACCAGACGTCTTGCGCCTCAACCAAACGCGCTCGCGCAGCTCTCCAAACCGGTCGTGGCCGCTGTCAACGGCCACGCCCACGGCGGATCAACGCCGAGGACCCAGGGCGAACTTCATGCCGAACCCTGGTCGCATGGCCGAGTGGGTCCTTCCGCTCGGTACCGGTATCGGGGTCGACGCGTACGTCCAGCCGGATGCCACATCGCACCGTTCTACGACTCGATGGTGGCCAAGGTGGATCGTGCACGCGGAGGACCGATCGCAGGCGCTCGCGCTCATCCGGCGTGCGCTCGAGCGGATGCGTATCGGAGGGGTGACTACGACGGCACCCCTCCATGAGGCCATCCTCGCCCAAGAGTCGTTTGCCAGCCGCCCGATCATCATCCGCTGGCTCGAGGAGTCCTTCCTGCCGCAGTGGGAGTCCGCGTCATGATCGACAAGAGCACACAGAGGGCCTCTGCCGACGCTCTATGGGCCCC
>JANLPD010000461.1:0-1646 GCA_031367045.1 Frankiales bacterium
CCCCGTCGGGCCGATCCTGACCGCAGATCCGCGCTGTCGGTTGGTGCACGGAGACTTCTTTGCCATGAGCCACGGGCCCGGCTTCGACCCCGAGACGCCGGATCGGCTCTTTGACGCCGCGGTCGTTGACATCGATCACTCACCCCGCCACCTGCTCGCGGACGGCAGCGCCAGCTTCTACGGCGCGGAAGGGACGCGCCGGCTGGCCGGGCACCTACGACCGGGCGGCGTCTACACGCTGTGGTCCAATGATCCGCCCGACGACACCTACCTGGCGGTCCTTTCGGAGGTATTCGTCGACGTCGCTGCGGAGGTCGTCAGCTTCCCCAACCCGCTCCAGGACCGCGAGGCCAGCAATACGGTCTACCTGGCCACCAAGCCGGACTGACCTCCGCAGGGTCGCGCAGGCGTTCAGCCGGACTGGCCCCGAGAAGCCATCGCGCTCGAGCCGATGGCGGGGCTGGTGGATCTGTCGGACGCCGTCTGTAGCCAGGTCGCCCCTTTCCGCGCGGTGCAAAAGGTTGGGAGGCGTTCGCGCGCCGCGCAATGTGACGTGGCCCTTTGGGGCGCCCACCAGAACAGCTCGGGCAAGACCACGAGTCGCGCGGTCGACCATCAGGGCGTACCCAGAACGTGCGCCCAAGGACTGAAGTCCGTCATGAGTGGGACCTCCTGCTCTACGTCACGAAGGAAGAGAAGGCGACGCTAGACAGGTCCGAACCCGTCTGGGTAACAGTTGTGGAGGTCGTTTCGATGGTGGGCTACCAAGGCGGCGGTGTGAACGCCGTGACGACTAGTTCATGACCGCCGAGCCCGCCACGACTGTTCCGACGCTGCCTGCGCGTTCGGTGAGGTACGTGACATGACCGCCGCCAAAGCGGCGAAGCGCCCCACCAGGTCCGGGCTGTCGTCGTACACCGCCGCCCACCGCCGACCGCGGACCGCCTGGAGCGCCCTGACTGGGCTGTTCGGTGGTGTCGTCGGTTTGGCGCCGCACGTCCTGCACCACGTCAGTTTGCTGGCGGGGACGGCGCTTGTTGCCGGCTCAGGAGGGACAGCCTTGTTCGGTGCGCTGGGTCTGGTGGGGTCGGTGCCGCTCCTGCTGCGGCTGTATCGACGGTTCGGGACCTGGCGGGCTCCTGCCCTCGGGCTGGGGGTGTTCGCGGCGATGTTCGCCATCTCGGCCTTTCTTGTCGGCCCCGCGATCAGCGGTCAGAGCGACCGCCCGGCGCCGTCCGCTCCTGCTGGCGGCAACGACATCCACCACTAACGCGCGAAGGAGCAGTCGTGGGATCGCTGATGTCGTCGTCGTGCTACGCGGCGGCTATAGCCCGCAGCACTTCGAGGCCGTCGAGTGAGTGCTGCTGCAGATCGTGTTCGACCGTAAGGAGTCGGGCGACTGCTCCAACCGGGTGATCTTCCGGGATCTGGGGACCACCGGGGGGCTCCACAGACGGGGGTCAAAGTCTCTGGCGGCCAAGCAACTGCCGTGCCTCCTGGGCGATCTGCAGATCTTCTCGCGCAGTGATCACGAGGGTCCGCAGTCTCGCGCCGACAGCAGTGATGTTGCCGTCCTCGCAGACGGTGAGGTTGAGCTCGGGGTCCAGAGCGGCGCCTAGGAATCGCAGCCGTTCGACCGCCCGCCC
>JANLPD010000508.1:0-19917 GCA_031367045.1 Frankiales bacterium
CTGCGGAAACCGGCGGACCGCCCTGTCGCACCACCCTGCCAGGATCCGTCGGTGGACACCATCAGGCTGGCGACCGCGCGGCGGATCGCCCTGGCTGCCCAAGGGTTCAACGATGCGCCGCCCGCGGGCGGCGTGGACCGGCGTCACCTGCGCCGGGTCGTGTCCCGCACGCTGCTGCTCCAGGTCGACTCGGTCAACGTCTTCGAGCGGGCCCACTACCTGCCGGCTTTTTCGCGGCTCGGCAGCTACCCCAAGGCGGTCCTGGACGACATGGCCTTTCGCCACCGGGAGCTGTTCGAGTATTGGGGGCACGAGGCGTCTTTGCTCCCCGTCGCACTCCACCCGCTGCTGCGCTGGCGGATGGCGCGCGCCGAGGTGCTGGAGGAGGGCTGGGGCGGTCCGCTGCGGGTGATGCGCGAGCGGCCGGAGTTCGTCGCCTCGGTCCTGCAGCGCGTCCGTGACGAGGGGCCGGTGAGCGCCGGGGAGCTGCGCGAGGGGTCGAGACGCGGCGGCACCTGGTGGTCCTGGGACGAGGCGAAGATCGCCCTGGAATACCTGTTCTGGTCCGGCCAGGTGAGCACCGCCAGCCGCCGTTCCTTCGAGCGGCTGTACGACGTGACCGAGCGGGTGATCCCGTCGGCCGTTCTCGACCTGCCGACGCCCACGCGGGCGGAGGCGCAGCGCGAGCTGGTCCGGCTGTCGGCGCAGGCCCACGGCGTCGCGACGGAGAAAGACCTGCGCGACTACTTTCGGCTGCGCGTCGACGAGGCGGCCCTGGCCATCAGGTCGCTCGTCGAGGAAGGCGCGCTGCTGCCCGTCGAGGTCAAGGAGTGGCGGCAGCCGGCGTACCTCTCGGCGGGAGCGGTGGCTCCACGCAAGGTGCGGCGCTCAGCGCTGCTGTCGCCGTTCGACCCGCTCGTCTGGGAGCGGGCCCGCACCTCGCGGCTGTTCGGCTTCGACTACCGGATCGAGATCTACCTGCCGGCCCGCAAGCGGGTCTTCGGCTACTACGTGCTGCCCTTCCTGCACGACGAGGCGATCTGCGCGCGGGTCGACCTCAAGGCCGACCGGAAGGCAGGTGTGCTCCGGGTCTTGGCGTCGTGGCTGGAGCCCGGCCACGACCCCGGGGAGGTCGCAACCGCCTTGGCCGGCGAGCTGCGGCGGGCAGCCGACTGGCACGGGTTGGGTGAGGTCTGCGTCGAGCCGCGCGGCAACCTCGCGACCGTGCTGGCCGCGGTCTCGCGCTAATACCTCCAGCCGTACCTCCAGCCGGTCGTGCCACCGGCCGATCAGGGCAGGGACACCTGGAGGACCTATGACCCCGGCCCTGCGCGAGCGCCTCGTCGACCTGACGATCGGCTCCGCCGCCGAGACCTGCGCGCCGCCCGCGGAGCCGGTGCGCTTCGGCCAGCGCCACTGGCTCGCCCAGCACCGCTGGCTCGAGCCTGTCGTCGGCCTGGTGGCGCTGCTCCCGATGGGTCTGCTCTACGCCCTCGCCTTCGTCGTGCTGCGCCCCGCAGTGGCGTGGTCGCTGATGGCAGTGTGGGTGCTGCTGTTCGGCGGCGGCCTGGTCCTGCGGGTGCTTCGCCCGTGCACGGTCCTGCGCCTGCCGGTGTACGCGATGCTGGTCTGGCTGCTCGTCGTCGCGACGGCAGGGCCCACCGGCCTCACCCGCTGAGCAGCTCGGGCCGGCTGGTGGGCGCGTCCGATCCCGGAACCCGAGCCGGCGCGACTACCCTCGGCACCGGCCCGGCTTCCCCCGCCTCGAGGGCCACCCGCACCGTCGTACGGAGAACGCTCGTGGTCGCGCTCGCGCCCCTGAAGGTCCAGGTCATCGGTTACACGCACTTCGAGCCGCCCGCGGATGTCGCGTGGGAGACCGACGTCGACGGGGGTCAGGCGCTGGCCGAGTTCGCCGGTCGTGCCTGCTACCAGAGCTGGAGCAAGCCGAACGCGGCCACCGCCACCAACGAGGGCTACCTGCGCCACATCCTGGAGGTCGGTCACCTGTCGGTGCTCGAGCACGGCTCGGTGACGTTCTACCTGACCGGCATCAGCCGCTCGTTGACCCATGAGCTGATCCGGCACCGGCACTTCTCCTACAGCCAGCTCTCGCAGCGCTACGTCCCGGAGCGCGACGCCGCGATGGTCGAGCCAGGCGTCATCGCCGAAGACGCCGAGCTGCACGCGCTGTTCCTCGCGGCCAGCGAGGCGGCGCTGTCGTCGTACACCCGGCTGCTCGAGGGCCTGGAGAAGAAGTTCGCCGACGTCGAGAACCTCACGAGCCGCCGCAAGCAGGCGCGCCAGGCCGCCCGCGCCGTGCTGCCCAACGCCACCGAGACCCGCATCGTGGTCACCGGCAACTACCGCGCGATGCGCCACTTCGTCGCGATGCGCGCCAGCGAGCACGCCGATGTCGAGATCCGCGAGGTGGCCATCGCCATGCTGCGCGAGCTCAAGCGGGTGGCCCCCAACGCGTTCGCGGACTTCGAGATCTCGGTGCTGGACGACGGCACCGAGGTCGCGTCCAGCCCGATGGTCAGCGAGGGCTAGCCGTGGGCTAGCGGCCGCGTGGACCGGGCGGCAGCAGCCATCGCGGGTAGCCTCGGGGCATGACTGCGCCTGCCGCTCCGTTCGGTCGGGTGCTGACCGCGATGGTCACCCCCTTCACGTCCACCGGCGAGCTCGACCTGGCCACGGCGCAGGCGCTCGCGGACCGGCTGGTCTCGCTCGGCAACGACGGCCTCGTCCTGTCTGGCACCACCGGCGAGGCGCCGACCACGACGCGCGAGGAGAAGGCCGACCTGTTGCGGGCCGTCGTCGACGCCGTCGGCGGACGGGCCCAGGTCCTCGCCGGGGTAGGGAGCAACGACACCCAGCACTCGGTCGACCTGGCTCGCGACGCCGAGAAGGCAGGTGCAAGCGGGCTGCTGCTGGTCACGCCCTACTACTCCAAGCCCCCGCAGGCGGGTGTCATCGCCCACACCGAGCGGATCGCGGAGTCGACCTCGCTGCCGATGATGCTCTACGACATCCCCGGCCGCACCGGCCTGGCGCTGGAGACCTCGACCCTGCTCCAGCTCGCCCGGCACCCACAGATCGTCGCGCTCAAGGACGCCAAGGACGACGTGGCGGCGACCTCGTGGTTGCTGGCCCGCTGTGACCTGGCTGTCTACTGCGGGACGGACGCCTTGAACCTGCCGCTGCTGTCGGTCGGCGCCTGCGGCTTCGTGAGCGTGGTCAGCCACCTCGTCACCGCCCAGCTGGTCGATCTGGTCGCCTCCTATGACAAGGGCGACGTCGTTCGGGCGCGCGACATCAACCTGCGGCTGCAGCCGGTCTACACCGGCCTGTTCCGCACCCAGGGCGTCATCCTCACGAAGGCGGCACTTCGTTTGCAAGGCATCGACACCGGTCCCGTCCGCCTCCCGCTCGTCGACGCCACGGACGAGCAGGTGGCCCTGCTGCGCACCGACCTCGAGGGGGCCGGCGTGCCGACCCAGCCCGTGACCGCGTGAGCCACCCGCACCCCGATCTGGGGGCACCGCCGGTCCTCGTCGAAGGGGCCCTGCGCATCGTCGCGCTGGGTGGCCTCGCCGAGATCGGTCGCAACATGACCGTCTTCGAGTACGCCGGCCGCCTGCTCGTCGTCGACTGCGGCGTGCTGTTCCCAGAGCAGGACCAGCCGGGCATCGACCTGATCCTGCCGGATTTTTCCTACATCCGGGACCGGCTCCAGGACATCGAGGCTGTGGTGCTCACCCACGGCCACGAGGACCACATCGGTGCCCTGCCCTACCTGCTGCGCGAGCGGGGCGACCTCCCGGTTATCGGGAGCCGCTTCACGCTCGCGCTGCTCACCGCCAAGCTGCGGGAGCACCGGATCGTCCCGCAGACGACCGAGGTCGCCGAGGAGGAGCAGCTCACCGTCGGGCCGTTCGCCCTGGAGTTCTTCGCCGTCAACCACTCGATCCCGGACGCCCTTGCCGTCGCGATCCGCACCGGCGCGGGCCTGGTCCTGCACACCGGTGACTTCAAGATGGACCAGCTGCCGCTCGACGGCCGGCTCACCGACCTCGGCGGCTTCGCCCGGCTCGGCCGTGAGGGCATCGACCTGCTGCTGAGCGACTCCACCAACGCCGAGGTGCCCGGCTTCGTCACCCCGGAGCGCGAGATCGGCCCGGTCGTGGAGGAGGTCATGCGCACCTCCGTTGGCCGCGTGATCGTTGCGTGCTTCGCCTCCCACGTGCACCGCGTCCAGCAGGTGCTCGACGCCGCATCGCTGCACGGCCGCCACGTCGCCTTCGTCGGCCGCTCGATGGTCCGCAACATGGGCGTCGCGTCCGACCTCGGCCTGCTGCGCATCCCGCCGGGGCTCGTCGTCGACATGAAAGACCTCGAGCAACTGCCCGACAACCGGGTCGTGCTGGTCTCCACCGGATCCCAGGGCGAGCCGCTGTCGGCCCTGTCGCGGATGGCCAACCGGTCCCACCACCAGATCCGCATCGAGGCCCGCGACACCGTGCTGCTCGCCTCCTCGCTGATCCCCGGCAACGAGAACGCCGTCTACCGCGTCATCAACGGGCTGTCCCGCTGGGGGGCCCGCGTCGTGCACAAGGGCGTCGCCAAGGTGCACGTCTCCGGGCACGCGGCGGCCGGTGAGCTGCTCTACCTGCTCAACGCCACGAAGCCGTCCAACCTGATGCCCGTCCACGGCGAGTGGCGCCACCTGCGCGCCCACGCCGAGCTCGGTCGGCTGTCCGGCGTCCCGCCGGAGCGGATCGTGCTGGCCGAGGACGGTGTCGTGGTGGACCTCGTCGACGGCAAGGCCTCGATCGTCGGCGCCGTCCCCTGCGGCTATGTCTACGTCGACGGCGCCGAGGTCGGCGACGTCAGCGAGACGACCCTGAAGGACCGCCGGATCCTCGGCGACGAGGGCTTCATCTCCATCACGGTGGCCGTCGACTCGATGACGGGCAAGATCGTCGGCGGCCCGGAGATCTCGGCCCGCGGCTTCAGCGACGACCCGAAGGCCTTCGAGCCGGTCCGCGCGCTCATCGAGGCCGAGCTCGACAAGGCCGCCGCCGAGGGTGTCGCCGACAGCCACCAGATTGCCCAGCAGGTCCGCCGCGTCGTCGGCCGCTGGGTCGGCGACACCTACCGTCGCCGGCCGATGATCATCCCGGTCATCGTCGAGGTCTAGGCCAGATCGCCAGGCCGTAGCCCGGATTGCCCGCCCGGGCTGGCTGCGCGCCGCCAGCCACCCGGCGTGTCGCTGGAGTGACGGGTGGGAGGGGTGGGACAGCAGCGGTAGCGTCTGGCGCATGGCCAGCCGTACGCCCACCGCGCCCCGCCCCCGAGCCAGCGGTAGTTCAACCCGGCCGGCTGCCCGCTCGACGTCCGCAGCTCGCAAGAAGACCCCGGCCAAGCGACTTGCTGCGAAGCGGGCACCTACCAACAGATCCGCTACCGGGCCGGGCCTCGGGCAGGTCCTGGGTGGGTTGTTCGGCGGACTGGTCCTCGGAGTCGGCAAGCTGGTGCTCGGCACCCTGCGGCTCGTCGCCACCGGGATCGGTGGCGCCACCCGCGCCGCGACCGGGGGAGCGAAGGACGTCGCCCCGGCCCATCGCCGTGACGGCTTGGGGTTGCTCCTGCTGGCCGGAGCGCTCGTCAGCGCTGGCGGCGCCTGGTGGCACGCCGGCGCAGCCGGCGGCGCCGTCGCCGGCCTGCTGGCCGGCGCCTTCGGCGCGGGCGCCCTCGTCCTGCCGCCGTTGCTCGCCCTCGGCGCCTGGCGGGTGCTGCGCCACCCCGAGCCGTCGGGTGGCCGCGGCCGCCTCGTTATCGGCTGGGCCGCCCTCTCTCTTGGCGCCCTCGGCATCCTGCACGTCCTACGCGGCGATGCGCCCCGCTCCGACAAGGGCGGCATCGTCGGTTTCCTGCTCGGTGACCCGATGTCGGCCGCCCTGACGGGGCTGCTCGCGGTGCCCGTGCTGCTGTTGCTGGCGGTGTTCGGCCTGCTCGTCGTCACGTCCACCCCGGTCCACCAGGTCCCGGCGGCGCTCGCCCGCCTGCGCAACCGCATGCTGCTGCGCCCCCTCCCGGCGCCCGAGCCGGCGCCGGAGCCGGCCGCACCCTTGCAGGGCAGCCGCCCCCGCCGTCGTCAGGGGCTGGCTGCCCAGGATCAACCGGTCGACCTCGACCCGGTGATCATCGACCACACGCCGGTGCAGGCCGCCCCGCCCACGCACACCCCCGCGCCGCAGAAGGCCGAGCAGCTTGTCCTCGCGGGCGACTACATGCTGCCGCCCGCGGACCTGCTCGGCACCGGGACGCTGCCCAAGAAGCGCAGCGCCGCCAACGACGAGATCATCGCAGCGCTGACGCAGGTGCTGACCGACTTCCAGGTCGACGCACAGGTCACCGGGTTCAGCCGCGGCCCGACGGTCACGCGCTACGAGATCGAGCTCGGCCCGGCGGTCAAGGTGGAGCGGATCAAGACCCTGGCGCGCAACATCGCCTACGCCGTGAAGAGTCCGGACGTGCGCATCATCGACGTCATCCCCGGCAAGAGCGCGATCGGCATCGAGATCCCCAACACCGAC
Organism: Frankiales bacterium; assembly: GCA_031367045.1. Lineage (GTDB taxonomy): Bacteria > Actinomycetota > Actinomycetes > Mycobacteriales > SCTD01 > JANLPD01. Next base: position 6,603 of record JANLPD010000508.1, read on the forward strand.
CGCGAGAACGTCAGCGTGGGCGACGTGCTGCGCAGCCACGCGGCCACGAGCGATCACCACCCGATGCTCGTCGCGCTCGGCAAGGACATCGAGGGCGGCTACGTCATGGCCAACATCGCCAAGACGCCGCACATCCTCATCGCCGGCGCGACCGGTGCCGGTAAGTCCACCTGCATCAACGCCCTCCTCGTCAGCATCCTGACGCGGGCGACGCCGGACGAGGTGCGCCTCATTCTGGTGGACCCGAAGCGCGTGGAGCTCACTGCCTTCGAGGGCGTGCCGCACCTCATCACGCCGATCATCACCAACCCGAAGAAGGCCGCCGAGGCCCTGCAGTGGGTCGTGCGCGAGATGGACATGCGCTACGACGACCTGGCTGCCAGCGGGTTTCGCCATGTCGATGACTTCAACGCCGCCGTCCGCTCCGGCGCCCTTCAGGCCCCCGAGAACAGCGAGCGGGTCTACACGCCGTACCCCTACCTGATGGTGATCATCGACGAGCTTGCCGACCTGATGATGGTCGCCCCCCGCGACGTCGAGGACGCGATCGTGCGCATCACCCAGCTGGCCCGCGCCGCGGGGATCCACCTCGTGCTCGCGACGCAGCGCCCGAGCGTTGATGTCGTCACCGGCCTCATCAAGGCCAATGTGCCGTCCCGGTTGGCCTTCGCAACCTCCAGCGGGACCGACTCCAAGGTGATCCTGGACCAGCCGGGTGCGGAGAAGCTGATCGGCAAGGGCGACTCGCTGTTCCTGCCGATGGGAGCAGGCAAGCCGATCCGCGTCCAGGGCGCATTCGTCAGCGACGCCGAGGTCGCGGCGGTCGTGCAGCACTGCAAGCAGCAGCGGCAACCGGCCTTCCGCGACGACGTCGCCGCCCCGGTCACGAGCAAGCGGGAGGTCGACGAGGAGGTCGGCGACGACCTCGACGTGCTCTGTCAGGCAGTCGAGCTCGTCGTGACCACGCAGTTCGGATCCACCTCCATGCTCCAGCGCAAGCTTCGGGTGGGGTTCGCCAAAGCCGGCCGCCTCATGGACCTCATGGAAAGCCGCGGCATCGTCGGTCCCTCCGAGGGCAGCAAGGCCCGTGACGTGTTGCTGCGCCCGGAGGAGCTGGATGGGGCGCTCGCCGTCCTGCGCGGTGACTGAGCCCGCCGCGCTGGCTCGACCCGGTCCGACCCGCCCTACGCGACCCTCTCCATGCGCAGCGGCCTGGCGAGTGCCGGTCGCAGTAGGCGTGACCGCAGACACGTCTTTGTGGACCCGGCGACTTCGGTCCTAGACTGGGCCTCGATCCGGGACCGGAGGAACGCGAACTCCTCGTCCGCACGCCCATCCGCTGCAGTGACCAGGACCCGTCCGCAGCAGTCGCGCAGAGGAGGTCGAGCGCGTGGTCTCCGCCCAGAGCTCCGAGGCTGGCAGCTTGGGCTCGGACCTGCGCGCCGCCCGGGAGGCCAGCGGCCTGACCGTCGAGCAGGTCAGCGCCGCCACCAAGATCCGGGCCACTCTCGTGCACGACCTCGAGGCCGACCGGTTCGAGTCCAGCGGCGGTTCGGTCTATGCCCGCGGCCACCTGCGCAGCATTGCCGTCTCGCTCGGCACCGATCCGGCGCCGCTCGTCGCCCGCTTCGACCGCGAAGACCCTTCCGGGCCGCTCCCGGCCCTGCGCATCGAAGCGGTGGCTCGGTCCGGCGTCGACCGTACGCCCGCGAGCGGTAGCCCCCTTGGCGTGCAGTCGGGGGGCCGGGTCGAGCGCCGCGGCCCCAACTGGGTGGTCGCCGGGCTGGGTGCAATGGCCCTGCTCGTCGTCCTGGTGGTCGTGGGCAGTGTCACCGGTGGCGGTTCCAGCCCGGCCGGCGACGCGCTCGGGGCCAGCCCGACCCCGAGCCCCAGCCGGAGCACGACCGCCGCTCCCCCGGCGCCAGATGCCGTGGCCGAGCGCCCCGTCCCGACCGGCGCCGAGCTGCGTGTCCGGATCATCGGCGGCCAGTCGTGGATCAGTGTGAGCAACGCGGCAGGTCGGCTGTTCGAGGGTGTTGTCGGCGACGGCGAGTTCAAGGACTTCAAGGACCCGACCCAGCTCAAGCTGGTCGTGGGCAACGCCGGTGCGGTCAACCTGGTCTGCGGCGGCAAGGACGTGGGCCAGGCTGGCGACCGCGGCCGGGTGAAGCGCTTCACGTGCAGCGCCAGTGGGCTCGTCGCCGGCTGAGCCAGGTGCGTGTTGCACCCGCCTAGACTCGCCGGGTGGTCAAGAGCCGGCGTCGCGTGTCGCTCGTGACGCTGGGCTGCGCCCGCAACGAGGTCGACTCCGAGGAGCTCGCCGGTCGGCTCGAGGCCGACGGCTGGGAGCTCGTCGAGGACGGCGCCCCGACCGACGTCGCGGTCATCAACACCTGCGGCTTCGTGGAGAGCGCAAAGAAGGACAGCATCGACGTCCTGCTCGCTGCCGCGGACACCGGGACGAAGGTCGTTGCCGTCGGCTGCCTCGCCGAGCGGTACGGCGCGCAGCTGGCCGAGCAGCTGCCCGAGGCAGCCGCGGTGCTCGGCTTCGACTCCTACGCCGACCTGTCTACCCACCTGCAGTCGGTCCTTGACGGGACGCCCGTCCCGTCGCACACCCCGGGAGACCGCCGCCGGCTCCTGCCGATCAGCCCGGTGGCGCGCCAGGAGCCCGAGGCGCTCGTCGACGTCGGGCTCCCCGGCCACGGTGGCGGCCCACAGGCGGTCCTGCGACGACGGCTCGTCGACAGCCCGGTCGCTCCGTTGAAGCTGGCGAGCGGGTGCGACCGGCGTTGCTCGTTCTGCGCGATCCCTTCGTTTCGGGGTGCTTTCATCAGCCGGCGTCCCTCCGACGTGATCGCCGAAGCCCGCTGGCTGGCCGAGCACGGCGTCCGGGAGCTGGTCCTGGTGAGCGAGAACAGCACGTCGTACGGTAAGGACCTGGGGGACCTGCGCCTGCTCGAGACGCTGCTCCCGGAGCTGGCCGCCGTCGACGGCATCGACCGCGTCCGGCTGTCCTACCTGCAGCCTGCCGAGATGCGGCCGAGCCTGGTTGAGGTGCTGACCGGAACGCCGGGAGTCGCGGCGTACTTCGACCTGAGCTTCCAGCACTCCTCGCCGACGGTCTTGCGCCGGATGCGCCGATTCGGCGGGACCGACAGCTTCCTCGACCTGCTCGCGCAGGTGCGCACGCTCGCTCCTGAGGCCGGGGTGCGTAGCAACGTGATCGTCGGCTTTCCCGGGGAGACCGAGCGCGACGTGCTCGAGCTGGAGCGCTTCCTCATCGAGGCCCGCCTCGACGCCATCGGCGTCTTCGGCTACTCCGACGAGGATGGCACCGAGGCTGAGACGCTGCCGGACCACCTCCCCCAGGAGGTCGTCGACGAGCGGGTGCGGCGGCTGACGGGGCTGACCGAGGAGCTGACCAGCCAGCGTGCGGAGGAGCGCATCGGGCAGGTGCTGCACCTGCTGGTGGAGCGGATCGACGAGGACGGCGCTGAGGGCAGGGCGGCCCACCAGGCGCCGGAGGTTGATGGCAGCACGACGTTGCCGGGCGTGCGGCCCGGCGCCGGTCAGGTGGTCGCCGTCGGAGCGCTGGTGGAGGCTGTGGTTGTGGACACCGAGGGCGTCGACCTCGTCGCCGAGATGCGGGTCGCCGCGAGGCTGCCGTGACGCCTGCGTGAGCACCTACCTCGGACCGGGTGACCACGCCGCCGACGTGGTGGCCCCGCAGGTCAGCGCCTGGAACATCGCCAACTACCTCACCGTCCTGCGCCTCGCACTGGTCCCGGTTTTCGCCGCGCTGCTGCTCGGCAGGGGCGGCCACGATGACGCGTGGCGCATCGGAGCCTGGGCCTTGTTCGCCGTCGCCTCCTATACCGACCGCATAGACGGGCAGTTGGCCCGCCGGCGCAACCTGGTGACGTCGTTCGGCAAGCTCGCTGACCCGATCGCCGACAAGGCACTGACCGGCACAGCGCTCGTTGGCCTGTCCATCCTGGACGACCTGCCGTGGGCGGTGACGATCCTCGTCATCGTCCGCGAGGTGGGCGTCACCCTGTTGCGCTTCTGGGTCATCCGGCACGGCGTCATCCCGGCCAGCCGTGGCGGGAAGCTCAAGACGTTGCTGCAGGGGGTAGCGATCGGGCTCTACGTCCTGCCCCTGACCGGGTGGCTCGCGTCCGGCCGCGCGGTCGTCATGGTGGCGGCCGTGGCGGTCACCGTGCTGACCGGGCTCGACTACGTGGCCCGGGCGGTGACGCTGCGCCAGACCAGCGAGCGCGCGGCCCTGAAGCGGGCCCGCCGCGCGGGTCGGCCGTGACGCTCACCGCGGCAATCCTGGCTGTCGGCGACGAGCTCCTGCTGGGCGACCTCGTCAACACCAACGCCGCCTGGCTCGGTGAGCGGCTAGCAGCGTCCGGCGTACAGGTCGTCGCCAGCGCCATGGTGGGCGACGACATCGCCCGGCTCGCAAGGGCGCTCCGGAGCGGCCTGCGTGATGCCGACGTCGTGGTTCTCACCGGCGGTCTGGGCCCGACGAGCGACGACGTCACGCGGGACGCCGTGGCGCTGGTCTGCGCCGCCCCGCTCGTGCGGTCGGCAGCGCTGGAGCAGCAGCTGCGCGACCGGTTCGCCTCCTACGGCTACGCGATGCCGGCCCAGGTGTTGGTGCAGGCCGACGTCCCGGGTGGCGCGCGGGTCCTCGACAACCCGCTCGGCACGGCCCCTGGGCTGGTGCTCACGGTCGGGGACAAGCTCGTCGTCGCCGTCCCCGGTCCGCCGCACGAGATGCGCGCGACGGTGCAGCCGGTGCTGGCCGAGCTGGCGGCCCGCTCCGGCACCGTCGTGGTGACCCGGACCCTGCACTGCGCCGGCACCGGCGAGAGCGACGTCGCCCAGCGCGTTGAGTCCGCGGTGCAGGTACCCGCCGGGGTGGCCCTGGCTTACCTGGCCGGCAGCGGCATCGTCCGCGTCCGCTTCACCGGTACGACGGCGGCGCAGCTCGACCCGCTCGTGGAGGCGGCAGCCGCCGCACTGGGCCAGGACGTCTTCGGCCGCGACGACGCGACCCTGCCTGGCGTGGTGAGCGGCCTGCTCCGGCAAGCCGGGGCGACGGTGGGCACGGCGGAGTCCCTGACCGGGGGGCTGCTCGCGTCGGCGCTGGTGGACCTGCCGGGCTCCTCGGAGGTGTTTCGGGGCGGCCTGCTGGTCTACGCGACCGACCTCAAGGCGTCCCTGGCGGGGGTGGATCCGGAGGTCCTCACCGAGCACGGGCCGGTCTCGCCGCAGACCGCCCTGGCCCTCGCGCGGGGCGCCCGCGACCGGACCGGGGCGTCGTACGGCCTGGGGACGACCGGGGTGGCCGGACCGCTGGAGCAGGACGGTCATCCGGTAGGCACCGTGCATGTCGCCGTCGCGGGGCCGGACGGCGAGCAGGTCCGCACGAGCCGGCTGCCGGGGGACCGCCAGCGGGTCCGGCTGCTCGCAGTCGCCCTGACGCTCGACCTGTTGCGCCGAAGGCTTCTTGGCGGTCCGGGAGAGGGCGGGCTGTGACGGGAAGAGCACGGTGGGTGACACCGTTTACGCCGGTAGCAGATCCGACGTGCCGCGCCCCGGCCGCGCGGGTACGGTGCTCCGCACGGATCGAGGAGGAGGTGGGGCGAGATGGCAGTGCTTCGTACGCTGCTCGGTGACGCCCTGCGGACCACGCGCCAGCGCCAGCAACGCACGCTGCGAGAGGTCTCCTCGCAGGCCCGGGTCAGCCTGGGCTACTTGTCCGAGGTCGAGCGTGGACAGAAGGAGGCGTCCTCGGAGCTGCTCGCCAGCATCTGCGCCGCCCTCGGGGTCCGGTTGTCCGAGGTCCTGCGCGAGGTCAGCGACGTGCTGGCCGTCGTCGAGCCTGAGCCGGCTCCTGTCCCGGTCCCGCTCCCGGTGTCCGTCCCGGACATCACCCCGGTCGGCCACGCCCCGCACGACGTGGTTGCCGCCGCCTGAGCTTGATCTGCCTTCGTTCCTGGCAGCCCGCGCCGTCGGTTTCGGGGTCCGGACACAACCACCGCGCACCAGCGCAACGGTGGGTGGCTTGACACCGGGTGTCCGCCTCTGCGAGACACCCGGGGTGAGCTCCGTCCCGCCCGACCAGGCGACCCCGTCCGCCCCGTCGCAAGACCCGGGTCTGGCGAGCGCCGAGCCGCGCCGCGAGCGGGGTACCCGGACGCGGTCCGGAAACGCGATGCCGCGCACCCGAAGCGCGATCCTGGAAGCTGCGGCGGGGTGCGTGGAGCGCTACGGGGTCCGCAAGACCACGATGAGTGACGTCGCGAGCACAGCGTCCGTCGCGAAAGCCACTCTCTACAACCACTTTCGCACCAAGGAGCACGTCCTCGCGGCTCTCCTGGCGGCGCGGCTGGAGGTACTCATCGCCGAGTGCGCGGCCGTCGCATCAGGCACCCCAAGCTCGGCGGGCAGCAGCCCAGACCTACCGGCCCCCGGACTCGGCCGTGGTCTGGAGGCTGCGCTGCTCCACGCCGCCGGGCAGCTCGCCAGCTCGCGTCCCCTGCGCCGGGTCGTCTCCGACGAGCCGGCGGTCCTGGCACGGATCGCGGTCCCGGGAGCAGGTCGACCGTGGCTGGCCGCACGTGCCGGTGTCAGCGCGGTCCTCGCCGCCGCCGGCAAGCAGTCAGACGCCGCGACCGTCGACGTCGTCCTGCGCTGGCTGCTGGGCCAGCTGGCCTGGCCCGGGACGCGTGAGGAGGTCCGGCTCGGGGCAGGACTGCTGGCGCGAGGGATCGGGAGGTCCGACCAGGACGAATCCGGCTTCATCGCTGACGGCCCCGCACCCGCCGTTGCCACGGAGCCCGCGCCGGCCCAGGTCGCGCCGACCCAGGAGCAGCCCCGTCCCGGCACCGGTGTGGGCGGTCCGGCAGTGGTGGGAGCGGGACTGGGCTGGCCGGTCTGACCGTCCTCGTGGGAGGCACCTCCACAGACGTGACAAAGGAGCCATCATGAGCACCGTCAAGAGCCCGCTTACTGAGAAGAACCGCCAGATCACCGGGGAGGCCCTGCAGGGCTCCCTCGTTGATCTGATCGAGCTGAGCCTGGTCGCCAAGCAGGCGCACTGGAACATCACCGGCCGCAACTTCCGCAGCATCCACCTCGCGCTCGACGAGGTCGTCGACTCAGCGAGGCTGTTCATGGACACCGTCGCCGAGCGGGCGATCGCGGTCGGGGTGAACCCCAACGGCCAGACGGAGGCCCTCGCCGAGCAGTCGAAGGTCCAGCCGCTCGAGGTCGGCTATGTCGCCGTCGACAAGGTCATCGCCTACGTCGTCGACAGTCTCACTCCTATGGTCGCCCGCTTCCGCAAGCGCATGGATGCGACCGAGAAGGCGGACCCGGTGACCCAGGACCTGCTGATCGCCATCATCGCTGAGCTGGAGAAGACCCATTGGATGTTCCAGGCTGAGCAGTAGGAGCCGCCCCGACGCGCCTGGCCGTGCCAGGATCAATGGGCAGCCCGGATCCTCCGGCTGATCAAGGGGGAGCGGTGGCCGGGCGCAGTCGGGTGCCGCTGCTCGTGGCCGTGGTGGTCGGAGTGATCGCTGTCGTCGCTGTGAAGGCGGCAACCGGTGGCAGCGGATCGGGCGGTGGCAGTGCGTCCACGCCAAGCAACGCCGCCACGGACAAGGGGTGCACGACGATCGGGCTCACGGCGTCGTCGGAGAAGGCCGCCCTCCTGCAGCAGATTGCCGGCGACTACGCCAAGGCCAACCACCAGGTCGCCGGCGCGTGTGCCCGGGTCGTTGTGACGAGCAAAGCCAGCGGCGGCGCGGCCGACGCGCTGGCCCGTGGTTGGGACCAGGCCCTCGACGGGCCGCGGCCGGATGTGTGGTCGCCCGCCTCGACGTCGTGGACCGTGCTGCTCAAGCAGAAAACCACTGCCCGCGACCGGCCCGACCTCGTCGGCGACGCCAAGCTCGGGACGGTCGCCCGCACGCCGCTGGTGCTCGCTATGCCCAAGCCGATGGCGCTGGCCCTCGGCTGGCCGGCCAAGCCGTTGGGCTGGGGCGACGTCCTGAAGCTGGCCAACGACCCCCGCGGCTGGGCATCGGTGGGCCGGTCCTATGGGGCCTTCAAGCTCGGCAAGACCAACCCCAACTTCTCCACCAGCGGTCTGAACGCTACGGTCGGGACCTACTTCGCGGCCACCGGACTGTCCAGCGACCTCTCGCTGAAGAACCTGTCCGAGCCGGCTGTGGACACCTACGTCCGCGGGGTCGAGAACTCCGTCGTCCACTACGGAGACACGACGCTGACCTACCTGTCCAACTTGCAGAAGGCAGATGACAAGGGCCAGGCGCTGTCCTACGTGAGCGCAGTGGCGGTCGAGGAAAAGTCGGTCTGGGACTATAACCAGGGCAACCCCACCGGTGACCCCAGGACGCTTGGGCAGCACGCAAAGCCGAGCACCCAGCTCGTTGCGATCTACCCGAAAGAGGGGACGCTGTTCAGCGACAACCCCTACGCCGTGCTGAAGGCTCCCTGGGTCGACGACAAGATGCGGGGCGTCGCGGCCGACTTCTTGGCCTACCTGCAGGCTGACAGCGCGCAGCAGCTGTTCGCCAGGGCGGCCTTCCGCTCCTTCGACGGCAAGCCCGGCGACCAGATCACGCCGGCGCAGGGCCTGCTCCCCGACCAACCCAAGGCCGTCCTCTCCCCGCCCGCCCCGGCGGTCCTCGCCGCCGTCCAGGCGTCGTGGGAGAAGGTCCGCAAGCGGGCCCGCGTGCTGCTCGTCATCGACACCTCCGGCTCGATGGCGGAGAAGGTCGGCTCGCAGGGCCAGACCAAGCTGGAGCTGGCCAAGACGGCGGCCCGGAAGGCGGTCGCCTTGCTCGCCCCGGACGACCAGGTCGCCCTGTGGTCGTTCAGCACCGAGCGGACAGGGGAGTCGACGCCGTACCGCAAATTGGTCGAGTTCGGACCGGCGGGCAAGGTCCTCGGGACCGTCAAGGCCAAGATCGACGAGCTCCAGCCTGATGGTGGCACTGCGCTCTACGCCACCGCCCGGGCGGCCAGCAAGCAGCTGCGGGCGCAGTACGACCTGACCCGGATCAACGCCGTGGTGCTGCTGACCGACGGCAAGAACGAGTACCCAGCCGACAGTAGTCTCGACTCGCTCACCCGCGAGCTCACGAGCGAGGACGCCGACCGTCAAGTCCGCGTTTTCACCATTGCGTACGGCGACAACGCCGATCTTGCCGAACTCACACGGATCGCTGACGCCAGCCTGGCCACCGCCTACGACGCCTCCGACCCGGCCTCGATCGACAAGGTACTGACGGCTGTGCTGTCCAATTTCTGAGCCATCCCGACCAACTCGTTGGCCGGCCTCGCAGCTCCGCGAAAAGGTCGTCAGATCTCGCGGAGGCTGGAGATCTTGGCCTGCTTGAGGAACGTGCTGTACTCGGTCGGACACTTTGCCTTGGCCAGCGCATCCCCCGTGGCTTGAAACTCCTGGATGTCCTCTGAGCTCACAAGCGTGGCGCTGAATCTGAGCGCGAACTGCGCCCCGTAGGCCGAGTCCAGCGCGCCAGTGCCGAGGTCGGTCTGGATCTTGCGGATCACGTCGCAGATTTGGCCGCCAAGTTTTGCGTTCGGGGGTCTTTTGCTGGGCTGCGTGGGCGATTGGCCAAAGGCGCCAGGAGTTGAGGCGATGGGCGGGCTGGTCGGCGCTGAAGTCTTGGCCGAACTGCCGCACGCGGCGACACCCAAGATCAACGCGGCGAGTGCGGCCGCAAAGGTGAGTTTGTGCATGCGGGTGATGATTGCGCGTGTCATGGTGACCTTCTGGCAGCCGACGATTCAGCGTCCGGCGTGAACGCCTGCCGGGGAAGGTAACTCAAACGGGTCGCTGACGCCGGGCTCGCTGCCGCTTGCGACGGCGCCGGCCCGGCCTCCCTCTGCGGTGCTGACGAGCTGTGCTTTCTGATTTTTGAGCTGTCCTGGGAGACTGCCCGCATGGGCCGCCTGTCCGACCAGCTGCGTGACCCGTGGGGCCTGGTCGCAGGGGGCATCTCGGGCGGTCTGGCCTGGGCCGTGACCAGCGCTGCCCTCGGTCCGGCCGCGCTCGCGCTCGGCGTCGGGGTCGGCGTGCTCGTCTACGGTGCCAAGGCGGTTACGGCGCTGTTCGTCGATGGTGACCGCGAGCAGGCCCGGCCACGCACCCCCGACCTGCCCCGCCCCCCGCAGGGCAGCATCGCCGAGGGCTGGCTGGTCCGGGCCGAGCGCGCCGTGGGGGCCATGGACGACCTGGCCGGCACCGCCGAGGCGGGGTTCACCGGCGAGGCCGTGCGCAGCGGGGCCGAAGATGCCGGCGACACGCTCACCGCGATGGGCCGGGTGGCGGCGCAGGTGACGGCAGTGGAGGCCGCGCTCAGCCGGGCCGACGCCGGGACGCTCGAGGAGGAGGCGGCCCGGCTGGACCAGACCCTGCAGGGGGCACAGGACCCGGCCCTGCGGGCGGAGGTGGAGCGCTCCGTGCAGGCTGTCCGCGACCGGATCGAGGTCCGCGACCGGCTGCGCGCCGCCCGGGAGACGCTGCTGGCGAGGATGCAGGCGGTAGCCCTCGGGCTGGAGGGCCTGGTGGCCCGGCTGGCCGAGGTGCTCGCCCTGGCCGCCACCAGCGGCGGCATCGACACGACCGCGAATGACGTCACCGACCTCACCAACGAGCTTGAGGGGCTGCGCGCCGGGCTCGTCGAGACCGAGGCCCTGTCGCGCAGGGTCCTGGCCATCGACGGCCGCTCGGGTGGTCCGGCGTGATCATCGTGTCCGGGTTGAAGCGGAGCGATTCCCCCTCCCGCACACGATGATCAACGGCTGGCGGGATTCTGCTACGCCCGGGGCAGTACCGTGAGCAGCCAGTCGAGCAGCGGCTGACCTACGAGGAGGCATGCGGTCTTGAACCCGTTCGTTAAGGGCTGGAAGTACTTCATGGCGCTGCTCTCGGGCAAGCTCGACGAGCACGCCGACCCCAAGATCCAGATCCAGCAGGCCATCGAGGAGGCCCAGCAGCAGCACCAGCAGTTGACGCAGCAGGCGGCCGCGGTCATCGGAAACCAGCGCCAGCTGGAGATGAAGCTGGCCCGCCAGATGACTGATGTCGAGAAACTGCAGGCATCGGCCCGTCAGGCGCTCGTGCTCGCGGATCAGGCTCGCGCCGCCGGCGACACCGTGAAAGCAGCGCAGTACGAGCAGACCGCGACGACCTTCGCCACCCAACTGGTGGCCGGGGAGCAGTCCATGGAGGACCTTAAGTCGCTGCACGACTCCGCCCTCAGCGCTGCGGTGAAGGCGAAGCAGGCCGTCGAGACCAACGCCATCGCCGTGCAAACCAAGCTGGCCGAGCGCACCAAGCTGCTGACCCAGCTCGAGCAGGCCAAGATGCAAGAGCAGGTGAGCAAGAGCCTGAACTCGATGTCGGAGCTCGCCGCTCCCGGCAACACGCCCTCGCTCAACGAGGTCCGCGACAAGATCGAGGCCCGCTACGCCAAGGCGCTCGGCTCAGCCGAGCTCGCCGAGGACAGCGTCGAGGGGCGCATGCTCGAGGTCCAGAAGTCCACCCTGGAGATGGCTGGCTCGGCCCGCCTCGACCAGATCCGGGCCTCGCTCGGTGGCAACCAGCTGGCTGCCCCGCCGGCCGGCAGCGGGACCACTGCCCCCCCGCTCACCTCAGGTACCCCTGCTGCCGCGCCCGCGGCCCAGCCGACATCGGCGCCGGCTGCGGACGGCACTACCGGCTCCTGACTCACGTGTCCGCCGACGACCGGCTGATCCGCTGGCAGCTCGCCCGTCAGGCGCGGGCGGCTGACCGCATCGCCGACCGGGCCGCGTACCTGGCGGCCCGGGCGGACCGGGCGCGGAGCAGGGCGGTCGCCCACCGCGTTCGTGTCGTGCGACGAGCCCGCGAGCGGCTTCCGGTCAGCGCCGCGGTCGCCCTCGGGGCGGCCAGCGTTCCGCTCCTGTCCGGTGGCTGGCACTGGCTCTGGTTCGTCGCGGCCGGTTTTGGCGTGCGGGCCATCCGGGCCGGCGCGATCCTGCTCAACCCGCCTCGGCTGCGGGACCGCGCCTTCGCCTTGCCGGACGGCATGGCGGTTCCCCCGCTGCCCCCGCACCCGCAGAGCGCAGCCTTTCCGGCCGTCCGTCGCCTGGCGCAATCCAAGCAAGCCTTAGCCCGGCTACTGCCGCTCGTGGCTCCGGCCGGCCAGGGCGCAGCGAAGGAGGCGTGGCAGGCGGCCGTCGAGGCCGACGCTGCGCTGCAGGGTCAGGCCGCGCGTATCGCGGCGGTCGAGCCGCACCGGGGTGCGCCCGCAGACCTGATGCGCACCCTTCTGCAGGGCGTCGTTGCCCAGGAACAGCTCGTGGCTGCCGTCGCCGACCTGGTCGAGGCCAGCGCCGACCCCTATGCCGGTACCCGGTTGCGGAACGCCACCGACGCGCTGCACGGCCTCGCTGAGGGGCTGCGCGAGGTCCGTTGAGCGCGGTCGGTTGAGCAGGCGGTGTCACCTGGCGGGTACCGCCCCGTATGCGGTAGGAAGCGCGGATGGACATCGGACACCTGTACGCCGCCCAGCGGGCCGACATCACGGCACTGGTGAAGGACCTCGATGAAGTGCAGGCAGCAACCAACGTCCCCGGCACCCCTTTGTGGACCGTCCGCGACCTGCTGTCGCATCTGGCCGGTCTGTCGGCCGACGTCGCGGCCGGCCAACTGGCCGGCGCCGGGACTGCGCCGTGGACGTCGCGCCAGGTGGCCGAACGCAAGGGCCGTGGCGTCGTGGACCTGCTGCGGGAGTGGCAGACCCACGGCCCGGAGGTGGAGGAGCTGCTACCGAGCATGGGCCGGCGCGGCCACGCGGTCGCCCTCGACATCACCATGCACGGCGATGACCTGCGTGAGGCGCTGAGTCTCCCGCTCGGCACCACAGAGGGCCATGCCTTCGTCCTGGAGATGCTGGTCGGTTTCGCCAGCAAGCGCGTCACCGAGGCGGGTCTGCCAGCGCTGCGGCTCGAGGCGGGGGACCAGAGCTGGGTCCTCGGCGAGGGCGAGCCAGCTACCAGCCTGCGCGCGCCGGCTGCCGGCGAGCTGGGTCGCGTCGTCGGCGGGCGCAGGTCGAACGAGCAGCTGCTGGCCCTGGAATGGGACGGCGACCCGGCGCCCTACCTGCCGCTGCTGCCGCTCTTCGCGCCCGGGACCTAGCTGCCGGTCGAACCCCCCGCCGAGCCGCCGTCCGGACCGCCGGCCCAACCCCCCCCC
>JANLPD010000510.1:0-3891 GCA_031367045.1 Frankiales bacterium
ATCGACATGATCGCGCCGGCGCTGAAGCTCGAGGCCGAGACGTCGACCGTGATGGCGGAGACGCCAGCCGCTGCGTGGTAGCTGTACCAGACGCTGCCGTTGGTCACCGGTGCCCCGCAGTTGGCGTTGAGGGCTGTGTCGTCGGCGTCCGTGGTGGCTGAGGACGTGTCGACGGTCTGGCTGAAGGGCAAGGCCGTGACGGCGACAGCCCCGGCCTTGAGGTCGTTGCTGGGTACCGCTGCCAGCGCGGGAGTGGCCCCGGCGAGAACGGTGGCGAGGGTGAGGCTGGCTGTGCTGCTCAATAGTGCGACGGTGCGACGGCGCATGACGTCCTCCTTGACGCATGGCGCCCGGTCGGTGCCGGGGCGTCCGTCTCTAGGACGCTACAGGCAGCCGTTCGGTTCTCGGTATGGAAGTTTTCATCGACGATCCGCGCCGTTCGTTGCCCGCTTTCTGCTCGGCGTCGGGCACGAAACGGGCAACATATGGCGTAGGGTGCGGCGCTAGAACACGTTCTAGCAACGATGCGGACGGATCGCCGGTCGCTCAGGGCGACGGCGTGGTGTCCCGACCGGCGAGAGCGATCGCGTGGCCGGCCTGCTCGGCGCCCTGCCTCAGCACGCGCTCGAGCCGAAGCCGCCGGTCTGCATACTCGCGGGCCGGCACGGACAGCGCGATCGCGCCCACCACCGCACCGGAGCCGTCACGCACCGGGGCTCCGACGCAGGCCACCTTGAGCTGGAACTCCTCCACCTCGGTCACCACGCCGCGCACCCGCGCGAGGTCCAACTCGGCCTCCAGCTCCCACCGATCGATCACGGTCATCGGGGTGAGCTGCGGCATCCCGTGCTGCTTGAGGTAGGAACGGCGATCGCCGGGGGACAGTGTCGCCAGCATGACCTTGCCGAAGGCCGTTGCGTGCGCCGCCTCATGAAAGCCCACGTGCAGGGGCTCGACCCGCGGCGTGCGCGGCGAGTCGACGACGTGGGCGATGACGATCTGGGTATCACGGAAACTGGCGTAGTAGGCCGCTGCATCGGCCTGCTCGTGCACCCGGACAACAGCCGCACCGACGCCAGGTACCACATCGAGCTTGAGCCGCAGCCGCTGGTAGAGCTTGGGGATCTTGTAGCCGATCCCGTAGCCATGCACGTCCTCGAGCCGAACCAGGTAGCCCTCGCTGACCAGGGTGTTGAGCAGGTGGTAGGTGGTGGAGAGCTTGAGCCCGGCCCGGCGGGCCACCGCCTTTGCGGTCACTCCCTCCTCAGCCGAGGACACGACGTCCAGCACCCGAAGGGCGCGCTGCACCGAACTGAGCAGCCCACGGTCCCGGTCGGTGGGCGTTGCTGTCGCAGCGGGCGTCGTCTCGGTGATGGTCATAGGCGGACCTTTCGCAGGGGGGCAAGCATGCTCAGGGTGACTTCGACGTCCGTGGCCCGTCGCCAGTGGCGCCCGGACCGATGAGCTGGCGCAAGGTCCGGCTCAGGGGTTGCGAAGGCGTCGCCGCGGCGTTTCCACAGTGTGGTGCGCCGAGTCTGACAGCCAGGATGCCATGCGGCAAGGGTCCAGCCGGGTTGACCTGCAGTTGCTCGCTGCCCCCGGCGCGCCACTGCCGCGAGCACGTCACGCCGACCGGCTCGGAGCATGGCCATCTCGCGCCGCCGGGTCGCGGGAGCCCTCCCGCCCGTCGCAGACGTAGCATGACACAAGCGTATCTTCTACTTATCTGGGACAGGCGTGAGCTCTCCCATCCTTGCCCACCCGTCCCCGGGTAGCTCGCCGTTGATGATCTCCGGCGTCTCCGCGATCTCCGCTGGCATCCACGCCATCGCGACCTTGAAGTGCTCTGAGCTGACGTGCTGAGCGCCCTCTTCACTGGACTTGAACGCTTCGACAAGGACAAACTGGTTTGGATTGTCAACGCTCCGCGACCACTCGAAGAAGATGTTGCCCGGCTCCTGCCGGGTCGCAGCCGTGAAATCGTTGGCGAGCGAGAGCCAGTCTTCGCTCCGGTCGGGGCGAATGGTGAACTTGACGACGATAAAGATCATAATGTGGCTCTTTCGTCTCTGGTTGGACAAACCGGCGGGATGGGCAGCGCTGGCGGAGTGGGACGGATGGATGGCGTGCTCGCCAGTATCAGGAGATCTGTCGGGGCCCCGAAACCTTACGCACAGCCGGACACCCGTTTCGAGGCGACTTTGGAATGGCCAGCACCGGCTGGCTGCCCCAAGACAGGCCAAGCGCCGTACGGTCGCACGGTGTCCGACCTTTTGATCGCCTTGGCTGCCGCGCTGCCCGCCGACCGGATCGTGTCCGACCCAGATCTGCTCCCACGGCTGTCTGCCGATGAGGCCTCATGGGTCGTGCCGGGCCGTCCGGCTGCCGCCGTACTGCCGCGCAGTTCCGCGGAGGTAGCCGCATCGATGGGCATTGCGAGCCGGCTCGGGGTGCCTGTTGTCCCTCGTGGCGCGGGCACGGGGCTGTCGGGCGGCGCGACCGCCGTGGATGGGTGCCTCATCGTCTGCACGGAGCGCATGGCCGCGGTCCTGGAGCTTGACCCGGTCGAGCAGCTGGCCGTCGTGCAGCCCGGGGTGGTCACGGCTGACCTGGACGCCGCTGCCGCCGAGCACGGGCTTTGGTACCCGCCGGACCCGTCGAGCTGGCTCACGTGCACCGTCGGCGGCAACGTGGCGACCGACGCCGGTGGCCTGTGCTGCGTGCGCTGGGGCACCACTGGGGCCTACGTTCTCGCCCTCGAGGTGGTGCTCGCGGACGGCACAGTCCTGCGGACCGGTCGGCGTACCCGCAAGGGGGTGGCCGGGTTGGATCTGACCTCGCTTTTTGTCGGGTCCGAGGGCGTCCTCGGCATCGTCACCGAGGCGACAGTGCGGTTGCGCCCGCGGCGGTCGGCGCCGGCGACCGTGGTGGCGGTCTTCGACGACGTCCCGGCGTGCGGGTCGGCGGTGACGGACGTGCTCGCCGCCGGCCTGTCGATCGAACTGCTGGAAGTCATGGACCGCACCACCCTGCTGGCCGTGGAGGAGCTGACGCACATGGGGCTGGGCCAGCCGGCGGCGCTGCTCGTGGCCCAGGTCCAGCGCCACGACGAGCTCGCCGAGCTGTCGACACTGCTGCGGGCTGGCGGCGCGCTCGAGGTCCACGAGACGACTGACGCGACGGAGTCCGAGGCCCTGCTGCAAGCCAGGCGGCTCGCCCTGCCGGCCCTGCAGGCGCGCGGTCCGGTCCTGCTCGACGACGTCTGCGTGCCCGTCGGACGGCTGGCCGAGACCCTCGTCGGGATCGAGCAGATCGCCGCGGAGACCGACGTCGTCATCGGCACCTTTGGCCACGCCGGCGACGGCAACCTGCACCCAACGATCGTCCAGGCCGACCGCGCGGCGGCGCAGGAAGCGTTCGACGCCGTGATCCGGTTGGCCATCGACCTCGGCGGTACGTCGACCGGCGAGCACGGGATCGGAGTCTTGAAGGCTCCGTGGCTTGAGCGGGAGGTCGGAGCGGCATCACTCGCGGCCCAGCGGGCGATCAAGCGTGCCCTCGACCCCGCGTGGCTGATGAACCCCGGCAAGGTGCTCTAACCCCTTCCTACGACGAGCCGGAAACACGTGCCAGCGCGCCGTTCGGCCGGCGATTTGGTTGAGATCGGCACAGCAACCGGGCAGAGTGTCAGACTTCGGTCCTTCTGCGTGAGGAGTCGTCGTGGTTGCACTCGAAGGTTCCGCCCGACCCAAGGTCGACCTCGTTCTGGAAGGCGGCGGTGTCAAGGGCATCGGTCTGGTTGGTGCAGTTCTTACCCTGAGCGAAAAGGGGTACATATTCCCGCGGGTAGCCGGTACCAGCGCAGGTGCGATCGTCGCCAGCCTGATCGCG
>JANLPD010000676.1:0-3056 GCA_031367045.1 Frankiales bacterium
CGCACCGTCCCCGCGTCGCCGACCTCCTGACAGCCGCGGTCGCCCACGCCAACGGACCAGCCCTCTTCACTCGCAATCCCAGTGATTTCGTCGGCCTTGAGAACCTCATCACGGTCAACGCGGTCCAGTGACCAAGGGTCGTTAGAGGACCTTGCCGAGGAAGGCCTTGGTCCGCTCCTCGCGCGGCGCGTCGATGACCTGTCGCGGCTGGCCCGACTCGACGACCACTCCGCCATCTATGAACACCACGGTGTCGGCGACCTCGCGGGCGAACCCCATCTCGTGCGTCACCACGATCATGGTCATGCCGTCCTCGGCCAGACCGCGCATGACGTCGAGGACCTCGCCGACCAGCTCCGGGTCGAGAGCGCTCGTCGGCTCGTCGAAGAGCATCAGCTTGGGCTGCATCGCGAGCGCGCGGGCGATGGCGACGCGCTGCTGCTGCCCGCCGGACAGCTGGGCCGGGTAGGCATCGACCTTGTCCGACAGCCCGACGCGCTCGAGCAGCCGGTGTCCCCGATCCAGGGCGGCCGACTTCGGCTCGCGCTTCACGCGCATGGGAGCCTCGACGACGTTGCCCAGCGCGGTCATGTGCGGGAACAGGTTGAACCGCTGGAAGACCATGCCGATCTCGGCTCGGGCCTTTGCGGTCTCCTTCTCCTTCAGCTCGTACAGCTTCCCGCCGGCGGCCCGGTAGCCGACGAGGTCCCCGTCGACGAAGAGCCGGCCTGCGTTGACCTTCTCCAGGTGGTTGATGCAGCGCAGGAACGTGGACTTACCCGAGCCGGATGGCCCGAGAAGGCAACACACCTCGCCGCGGCGTACCTCGAGGTTGATGCCCTTCAGCACCTCAAGCCGCCCGAAGCTTTTGTGCAGGTCCTCGGCGAGGACCATCGGGCCGCTCATCGCGCCGCCAGCCGACGGACCCTTTGCAGGGGAGTGGGCGGCAGGTCGCGAACGCTGCCGCGGGCGAACCGCCGCTCGAGGTAGTACTGCCCGACGTACGCAACGCTGGTCAAGGCGAGATACCACACGCTTGCCATGACGAGCAGCTCGAACACCTCGCCCGACTGTGACGAGACGCCCTCGGCGCGGCCGAGCAGCTCCACCTGCCCGATGACGACGATCAGCGAGGTGTTCTTCAGCATGGAAATGAATTCGTTCCCCGTCGGCGGGATGACGACGCGCATCGCCTGCGGGAGCACGATCCGCCGGAGCACCAATCCCGGCGTCATGCCGAGCGCCTCGGAGGCCTCGGTCTGCCCCGCGTCGACGGACAGGATCCCGGCCCGAACGATCTCGGCCATGTACGCCGCCTCGTTCAGCGCAAGCGCAAGTGTGGCGGCGACGAACACGGTGAGCAGGTCGGTCGTGCGCCCGTCGAACAGCGCCAAGTCGCCGAACCCCAGCTTCGCGTGCGGGCCGAGGATCTGGGGCACCCCGTTGAACCAGAACAGGATCTGCACGACCAAAGGCGTCCCACGGAAGAACCAGATGTAGCCCCAGCTGACGGCCGACAGGACCGGGTTGCGCGAGAGCCGCATCGTCGCCAGCACCGTGCCGAGCACCACACCGATCAGCTGGCTCAGCACGGCAAGCTCGACCGTGGTGACGACGCCCTGGGTGATCGAGCTCTGGAAGAGGTACTTCGTGATCGAGGGGTAGTGGATCGTGTCGACGGTGCCCAGCCGGTAGCCGAAAAGCAGAAGCAGGGCCAGGACGCCGCCGCCGCCCGCCACGCGCCAGGGGTGGCGGACCGGAACGATGACAGGCGGGTCCGCGGGCACCTCCCCAGTCGTCGACGTCACTGCGGCTACGTGCCCGAGTTGATGGTGATGTCCTTCAGCGCACCCTGCTGGATGTCCCATTTCTTCAGGATCTGGTCGTAGGTACCGTCCGCAACGAGCGCCTTCATTGCCGCCTGTACGGCGTCGCGCAGCCCGGGCAGCCTCTTGCTGATGGCAACGCCGTACGGCGCAGTCTCGTACTGTGTCCCGACGACCTCGAAGTCCTTTCCGCCGCCGGACGTCCGCGCCGTGTACTCGGCGACCGGGAAGTCGTTCATGTCGGCCACCACGCGGCCGGTTATGACCTGCAGTCGCGCCGTGGCGTCATCGGGAAGTTGCGTGATGTCGATCTTCTTTCCGCCGGTGCACCTGGCGCCCTGCGCGATCTTCACCTGGACCGTGCCCGACTCGAGGGCGATCTTCTTCCCGCACAGGTCCTCGAGCTTGGTGATGTTCTCGGGGTTGCCCTTCTTTACCAGGATCGACGTACCGGCGGTGAAGTAGTCGACGAAGTCGACCTTCTGCTGGCGTTCCTTGTTGTCCGTGAACGAGGAGAACGCGAGATCGTATCGGCCGGCGGTGATGCCCGTGATGATGCTGTCGAACTTGGCGTTGGCAAACTGGATCTTTACGCCGAGCTTGCTGGCGACCGCGTTGGCCAGCTCGATGTCGAAGCCGATCAGCGTCTTGCCATCGGTACCGACGAACTCGTTCGGCGGGTAGGTGGCGTCGGTCGCGGCCCGGATGACGCCCGCGCTCTTGATCTCCGGCGGGACCAGCGAGGCCGGGTCGCTACCGCCGCTGGTAGTCGGTGTGGAGGACGGCGAGATCGCTGAGGTGCCGCTGCTGCCTGCGCAGCCGGACAGCGCGAGCGCCGTGAGCAGGCCGAGGACGGGTACGAGACGGGCAGAGCTGACGGTTTGCACGGTTCCTCCGGGTCGGGCTTCGTTGCTGCTTGTTGGGGCCATCGTGCCAGTACGGCCCCCCGGGAAAGCCGTTCTGACGCCAATTTCTCCGCGCCTGTCGTCCGACGGCGCATTGATCATCGTGTCCAGGTCTGAGCCGAGGCAATCCCCGGCCGCGGACACGATGACCTTGCTCGTCCCGGCACCGCCCCGGATCCGTCGTACCCTTGCGGGACGCTTCCCCGCGTCGTCCAACGATCCCAGGGGAGTGCCTTGACCGACCACTTCCGGCCCTTCGCCCACGTGACCGCCGACAAGGCCGAGACCTACCGCGCGGTGCTCGGGGCCTTCGTCGCCGCCAAGA
>JANLPD010000534.1:0-3295 GCA_031367045.1 Frankiales bacterium
ACGCGAAGCGCCGCGACGAGCACGGGCGTCCGGGCCCGGCCGGCACCGTCCTCGATCTTCAGCGCCACCGCCGACCCGTCGGCCAGGGCACCCGCGTAGACGCCCTCTGCCCCGTCCTTCGCCACCAGACCGGGGATGCCCTCCATGAGACGGGTGACCTCGCGCCCCGTCCCGCCGACCAGCCACGGGTTGCCGCGCATGGCGTCGAGGGTGCGCCGCTCCGGCGTACCGACTTGCGAGCTGGCCAGGCGGGAGAAGGCGCGAGCCAGCCCGGGCAGCGTCAGCGCGTGCTGGGGGGCGCCGCAGCCGTCGACAGCGAGGTGCTGGACGGGCTCGCCCGCGAGGTCCTCGATGACCCCCGTGATCGCCACCTGCACCGGGTGGTCGAACCGTAGGTAGTCCAGGTCCGCGCCGGAGCAGGCCAGCATCCCGGCGTGCTTGCCCGAGCAGTTCATCAGCAGCGGCGTCGCAACCCCGCCGGCGGCCAGCAGCGCGTGCGCGCTCGGCTCGTGCAGCGGCAGAGCGGCCGGGCAACGCAGCGCCGAGGGGTCCAGCGAGGCGGCGGACAGGATCCGGCGTACGACGTCGACGTGCCTCTGCTCACCGTTGTGCGACGCGGTCGCGAGCGCAAGCTCCTCGGCGTCGGGGTCCCAGCCCAGGCGGAGCAGCCCGACCGCCTGCAGCGGCTTGTTGGACGAGCGCGGGAAGATCGGCCGTTCCAGGTCACCCAGCCCGAGGGCAACCGAGCCGTCGGGGCGCAGCGCTACGACGGAGCCGGTGTGCGTGCTCTCGACGTAGCCGGAGCGGACGAGCTCAGCCAGGAGCGGGAGGCTCACGCCTCGCCGGTGGGCTGCTCGGCGAGCAGCGTGGCGACATCGGCCTCGCCGTCACGGTAACGGCGGGTGAGCTCGGTGCTGCACTCGTCCATGACGTTCTGCACGAGGCGGCGCTGACCAGAGATGTGCTGCTCCTCATCCGACAGCGTGCGCATCGCGTGCTGCAGCTCCTGGACGCTTCGGGCCGTCGTGTCGGTCAGGACGACGTCGGCGACGAGGCGCTCGATGTAGCGGCGGTGGCTGTCGGCGCGGCTCGGCTCGACGGTCGAGTGACGGCCGAGGCCACGGGCGGCAGCCCGCGGCTCGTCGGCCAGGATCTGGGCGAGGCCCTCAACGAGGCCGCCGGTGGAGGTGCCGTCCCGGCGGTTGAGCTCGGCCCGGACGATGTCGATCCGGCCCTGGATCATCCGGCGGATGAAGGACAGGTCGACCTCCTCCTGCTCGGCCTCGCCGCGCAGCTCCCGAACCTCTGCCAGGTCGGCCGTGCGCAGTCCGAGGAGGTAGTCCTCGGCAAGCACCCGGTCGATGCGGCGGGTGCCCTCGACGGGGCTGCCCTCGGCGGTCACGACGACTCCTCGAAAGCTTTGGCCTGGCCAGCCCGGGCGGTCCGGGTCTGCCGCCATCGTGCCAGAGCGGTGCCCCGGGTGTCAGGCTTCACCTGTCCTTGTTGTTGGTTGCCTCGGCTGCGCCGGACGGCTCAACGTCGGGCCGTCACCTGCCGAAGGCATGGAAGCAGCCGGTGGCGCTGCACTCAGACGTGACGCAGCGGGTCAATCAGCCAGGATGGAGGTCGAGCGTGCTCAAGGGAGACCTCTGCGGCACCTCTGTTCCCGCGATCCTCGCGGAGCTTGCCGACGGGGTGGCCAGCGGCTGCCTGCACGTCGACGACGGGGTACAGGAGAGCAAGGTCTTCCTGCGCGGCGGTCGGGTGTACGCCGTTGTCGTCCCGGGTCGTCGACCGCAGCTCGGCGCCCGGCTCGTCTCGTCCGGAGCCCTCGCCCCGGAGGCCCTCGGCGACGCCCTCGAGGCGCAGCGCACCGAGCTCCAGGGCTGGCGCCTCGGTGAGCTGCTTGTGCACCTCGGCTACGTCGATCAGCCGGTCGTCGAGGCCTTCGTGAACGAGCAGGTCCGCGAGTCCATGTCGGACCTGCTGCGCTGGGGGCAGGGAACCTGGCGCTTCCGCGTCAACGAGCGCACCCGTGAGGACGTCGCACCGCCGGTCGAGGTAGCCGACCTGCTCGCCGAGATCGACCGACGCCGCCTTGCTTGGCACACCCTCGAAGAAGTCGTACATGGGCCGACCGCCGTCCCGATGTTGTCGTCCGCCGGGGTCAGCTCGGCCGAGCTGGAGATCGACCCGGACGCCTGGTCGCTGCTCTGCAAGGTCGACGGGGTGCGCACCCTTTCCGACCTGGCCCGCGAATGCGGGTTCACCCTGTTCGAGGCCGGCCAGGTCGTGTTCGCCCTGGTCGCGGCCGGGCTGCTCGAGGTCGAGGAGGACGTCTCGAGCACGGCCGGCCACGTGCTTGCCGACGTACCTTCCAATCCGAAGGCGTCAGGCTTCAGCACGCCGTTCGACCCGGCCACGATGGCTTCCCGGCTCGCTTCCGCCTTTGCGCCTCCGTCCGTGCCGTCGCAGGGCAACGCCCCCGCCGAGGAGAGCTCGCCCGCCGAGGTCGCCGCGATGATCAGCGCCGCCCTGTGGGCCGGGCCGACCCAGGCCGACTATCCGATCGAGCCCGAGCAGGGCGAGCAGGGGATCACCGGCTCCATTAGCCGTGTTTCGCAGGCCCTGTCCGCACTGATGGGCCCGGCCCCCACCGGCGAGGACGTCTTCGCGGTACCGGTACGCACCAAGCACACCCCCAACGTTGCTCCCCTCGACCCGGAGGTCGAGCGCAAGAAGGCCGAAAAGATCAAGCGCGACGCCAAGCGCCGCGAGCGTGACGCCGCCGAGCTCGCCGCCGCCCAGGCCGAGCTCGAGTTAGGGCGCATGGACGAGCAGTCCCGCGTCGATGACCTCGAGGCGACCGGCCACGAGGCCGAAGTCGTCGACCTGCAGGACGTACGCCGCGAGGCCGCAGCCCGCATCGCCGCCGAAGCGGCCGCGGACCAGGCTGCGGAGGCCGCCGCTCGAAATGCTGCCACCGAGCAAGCCAACGCCGAAGCTGCAGCCGCCGAGCAGGCCCTGCTGGACGCTGAGGCCCGTGCCGCAGCTGAGCAGGTCGCCGCCCTTGCTGAAGTCGAGCGGCTCACAGCCCTGGCCGCCGAACAGCTCCGCGCCGAGGAAGAGGCCCGCGCCGAAGCGGAGGCCCGCGCCGCCGCCGAGGCTGCTGCCGCCGAGCGGGCCCGACTGGACGCTCAGGCCCTTGCCGCCGCCGAGCAGGCCGCCGAGCAGGCCGCCGAGCAGGCCGCCGAGCGTGCCGCCGCTGAGGCTGCAGTCGCTGCCGCCGAGGCCG
>JANLPD010000682.1:0-1651 GCA_031367045.1 Frankiales bacterium
GGGACGCACCGGTCACTGCCCCGCGGGATCAGCGCCGAGCAGGTCGCGGCGCTGCTGGGCGCGTGCGATCCGGACACCGCGATCGGGGCACGGGACCGGGCACTGATCCTGATCCTGGTGCGGCTGGGCCTGCGCGCTGGCGAGGCTGCCCGCTTGAGCCTGGATGACATCGACTGGGCAGGTGGCCACCTCAAGGTCAACGGCAAGGGCCGCCAGCACGTGCTGCCGCTCCCAGTCGACGTGGGCCAGGCGTTGGAAGCATGGTTGCGGCTTCGACCGCTCGCACTTGATCGGGCCGTCTTCGTGCGGATGAAGGCACCCCGCCAGATGATGACGACCTTGGGGACCTCGGGGGTCGTCGCCCGACTGTCGGTACTGGCTGGGCTCGACCCGATCCACGCCCACCGGCTCAGGCACACCGCCGCCATGGACGTCCTGGCCGCGGGTGGCACGTTGACCGAAGCCAAGGAACTTCTGGGGCACGTCTACACCGTCACCACGATGGCCTACGCGAAGGTCGACCTCGCGTCGCTGCGCGCATTGGTGGTCCCGTTCGGGCAGGTTCCCCGATGACGACGACCGAGCCGCGGATAGCGCCGCCGATGACGCTGCGGGAGCGACTGGACCACTACCTGGTGATGCGCCGGGCCCTTGGGTTCCAGCTGAACGACCTCGAACGACAAGTCGGACTGTTCTGCACCTGGCTCGAAGCTCGCGGCCAAACGCAGACCTTCACCATCGACGACGCTGTGACATGGGCCCGGGTCAACCCGGACGCTCACCCCTCATGGTGGGCGACCCGCCTGTCCCTGGTGCGCCGCTTCGCCGCCTACCTCAACGCCAACGGTGTTGAGGTCCCGGTCATCCCCAACGGATTGCTGCCGGCCCGCAAGCCCCGAGCGGTGCCGTTCATCTACAGCCAAGACGACCTCGATGCGTTGCTCGCCGCCTGCAACACCGAGTTCGCCGACAAGTTGATCGCCGCGACGGTTCACACCGTGATCGGTCTGCTCGCCGCCACCGGCCTGCGGATCGGCGAAGCCTTGAACCTGCGCGTCGACGACATCGACCACGACACCGACGTGCTGGTGATCAAAGCCGCAAAGTCGGCTGAGCGGCTCGTCCCCATGCACGTCTCGACGACGACCGCACTGCGGCAGTACATCGCTCTACCTGCCCGGATGGCCACGCACCCCGACCCCCATGGTCACGTCTTCGTGACCTCCACCGGGACCAGATACGCCTACGTGACATTCCAAGGCAGGTTCAAACGAGTCCGGGAAGCTGCCGGGCTCACCCCGCGGGGCAGGGCACGTCCCCGCCTGCACGACCTGAGGCACACCTTCGCCACCGCACATATGACCGCCGCCTATGCCAACGGAGCAGACCCCGATCGGGTGTTGTCGCTGCTGGCGACCTGGCTCGGGCACTCCGACGCAGCCCACACCTACTGGTACCTCACCGCGACCGGGGACCTCATGGCCCGGGCCGCCCAGATGCTCGAACCCATCGCTGAAGGAGAACGCTCATGAACGCCCTGGCCACCAGCCTGCAGACCTACTTCACCACCTTCGCCCACACCCAGCGCGACCTGTCCGCGAACACGATCGCCTCCTACCGGGACACCTGGCGGATGCTGCTGAAGTACCTG
>JANLPD010000599.1:0-6447 GCA_031367045.1 Frankiales bacterium
AAGAGAGGTCTGTCTTGTCGATCACCACTGCCCCCGAGGTCGAGCAGGCCGTCTCCGAGCGCTACGGCGCCGGGGCCCAGGCCGTCGAGGCAGCCCTGTGCTGCCCCGTCGACTACGACCCCCGCTTCCTGGTCGCCATCCCGGGGGAGGTGCTGGACCGCGACTACGGCTGCGGTGACCCGAGCACCCACCTGCGCGAGGGCGAGACCGTCCTTGACCTCGGCAGCGGCGGCGGAAAGATCTGTTTCATCGCCTCGCAGGTCGTCGGCGCCGGCGGTCGCGTCATCGGCATCGACATGACCGACGAGATGCTGGACCTGGCCCAGGGCGCGGCGCCCGCTGTCGCGCAGGCCGTGGGCTTTGCCAATGTGGAGTTCCGCAAGGGAAAGATCCAGGACATGCGGCTGGACGTCGCCGCCAGCGAGGCCTACCTGGCCGAGCGCCCGGTCACCGACTTCGCCGGGCTGCAGGCCTACGAGGCGTTCGTGGACGGGCAGAAGGCAGCGTCCCCACTCGTCGCCGACGGCTCGATCGACGTTGTCGTGTCCAACTGCGTGCTCAACCTGGTTGCCCACGAGCACAAGCCCGAGCTGTTCCGGGAGATCTTCCGGGTCCTTCGCCGCGGCGGCCGCGCGGTGATCTCCGACATCGTCAGTGACGTCGAGGTACCGGCGCACCTGCGCACCGACGCCGACCTGTGGAGCGGCTGCATCTCCGGCGCCTACCAGGAGGAGGCGTTCCTGCGGGCCTTCGAGGAGGCCGGTTTCTACGGCATCATGCTGGACAAGCGCGACAGCGCACCGTGGCAGGTCGTCGAGGGCATCGAGTTCCGCTCGGTCACCGTCGTGGCCTACAAGGGCAAGCAGGGGCCGTGCATGGACCACGGTCAGGCCGTCGTCTTCAAGGGCCCGTGGCTATCCGTCCTGGACGACGACGAGCACGTCTACGAACGCGGCGTCCCGACCGCTGTCTGCGCCAAGACCTTCGAGATCCTATCCGGAGCGCCCTACGCCGGCCAGTTCGAGCTGCTGGCGCCGGCCGGGCCGGTCGATCCCGACACGGCGCCCCTCTTCGCCTGCTCCCCGCCCGCCGCGCGCCCCTCCTCCGGCCCCGCCGCTCCCCTGCGCCGGTCGACGAGCGGTCTGACGACGACGGCCAACGACCCCGACTCCGGCTGCTGCTGAGGCCATGGTGACCCGCCCGCTGGGCGCGCCGGGGGACGCCTCCCGAGCTGCCGAGAGCGCTTTGGTGGCGCTGCCGGTGCTGCGCGCTCTCGCCGAGCCACACCGGCTCTCGCTCGTGCACGCACTGCGCGAGCGGGAGCGGTGCGTCCGCGACCTCGTCGAGGCCGTCGGCCTGTCGCAGCCCCTCGTCAGCTTCCACTTGTCCAAGCTTGTCGAGGCGGGGCTGGTCCAGAGCCGCCATGGCGATGGCTTCACGTACTACGCCCTTCGGGCCGCCGGCCTGCGCGACGCCCAGGCGATGATCGGCACCGTCCTGGCCGCCGAGCTCACCGCGCTGGCCCAGCCCGGAGGCAACGGCGCCTGCTGTCGGTGATGCACCTAGGTTGATATCAACGCGAGCTGCTGACAAGGTGGCCGTCCGGTGAACGGCAGGTGGCTTCCACCTGACGGCCGGCCCGCCCCCTCGACCCAGGAGCAGCCACCCGTGCGCACGCCCACCACGTCCCGCCCCACCCGGCTAGCCGCCGCCGCCGCGCTGGCCTTCGGCCTGCTGGTGCTGAGCGCTTGTGGCGCCAGCAGCACCGGAGCCGGCAAGGCCTCCGCCACCACCGGCACCCTGCGCGTCAGTGGCTCGACGACGGTCAACCCGGTCGCTGCCGACGCCGCCTCGGCCCTGCGCACCAAGGACCTCACGATCACCGTTGACACGCAGGGCGGCTCGGCGGGCGGCATCACCCAGCTCGGCCAGGGCCAGATAGACATCGCGATGAGCAGCAAGCCGGTCGGCGACGCGGACAAGGCGATGTTCGCAAAGACCGACTTCGTCTCGACCAGGATCGGCGCCGATGCGGTGGGGATCGTGGTCCGCAAGGAGGTCTACGACGGTGGCCTGACCGCGATCACCAAGGACCAGCTACGGATGCTCTTCGAGGGCAAGATCACCAACTGGAAGCAGCTCGGCGGTCCGGACCTCGCCACCTTCGTCTACGACAAGGAGCCGGGCCGCGGCACCCGCGAGGTGCTCGACAAGTTCCTGTACGGCAAGACCGGGAAGGCGCCGGCCCCGCCGACGGACAACGCCCGCTACGCCGTCGTGGGCGGCAACGAGGAGACCCGCACCAAGCTGGAGTCGACGCAGGGCTCGGTCGCGCCCCTGTCGACCGGGTTCGTCCTCGGCCACCCCAAGCTGGTGGCTCTGACGGTCGCGGGGATCACCCCTACCAACGACCACGTCGCCGACAACACCTACCCGCTCTCGCGACCGCTCTTCCTGGTGACCAACGGGCCGCCGACGGGTGCGGCCAAGGCCTTCATCGACTACGTGCTGTCGGCTCCCGGCCAGGCGCTCGTGACCAAGCACGACTACCTCACGCTGGCCCAGCTCAAGGTCTGACATGAGCCCCGCCGCCGTCCCCGCGACCACGAACGGCCGGCCCCGGACCCCCACCTGGGTGCCGGGGCTCGCGGCCGTCGGGGGCACCGGAGTGGCCCTGTCGTTCGCGCTCGTCCTGGGCTTCGTCCTGCTCGGCCTGCAGTCCGGTCCAGTCGCCTGGTCGCCGTTGTTGTTCACCCGGCTCTGGGACCCCACGAGCGGGGCGTACGGCGCCGCCGCCATGCTCTGGGGGACGCTGGTCGTCTCGGCCGTTGCGCTGTCCCTCGCCGTCCCCGTCGGATGGGCGGCGGCGGTGGGACTGGCGGAGCACCTGCCTTCGCGCGCGGCCCGGCCGCTGCGCACCGGCGTTGAGCTGCTCGCCGCGGTGCCCTCCATCGTCTACGGCCTGGTGGGTATCGCCCTCGTCCGGCCGTCGGTCGCTCGGCTCGGCGACGTCCCCGGCGGCGACAGCCTGCTGGCAGCCGGCCTCGTGCTCGCGGTCATGGTGCTGCCCACCGTGGTGGCCGTCAGCGTCGATGCCCTCGCCGCGGTTCCCGACAGCGTCCGTGAGGCGGCCGCCTCGCTGGGGCTCACCCGCAGCGAGGTGGTCCGCTCGGCCGTCCTGCCCTTGGCGCGACCCGGCATGCGCGCCGCCGTGCTGCTTGGCCTGGCGCGAGCGCTCGGCGAGACCATCGCGGTCTTCCTCGTCATCGGCCGGGCCGACGGCCGCCTGCCGACGTCGCCGTCCCAGGCGTGGCACTCGCTGGTCGAGCCCGGGCAGACGCTCACCACCAAGCTGGGCGGCCCCGAGCCGATCCTGGCCGGCGCGGTGGGACCGCACCGGGCGGCGCTGTGCGCCCTCGCCCTGCTGCTGCTCGCGGGGGTGGCCCTCACGACCGTCGCCGGGGCAGGGCGCCTACGTCGCACCGGCCACGGCGGTGCCCGGCCGCCCCGGCAGGCACGGCTCGGGCGCCTGGTGCGCGACCGGGCGCGGATCGGCCTGCGCCGCGGCGCCATCGTGCTGCCGCTGGTCCTGCTCGGCGGGGTCGTGTCCCTGCTGCTGGTCCGCGGCCACGTCGCCCTCTCGCCGACGTTCTGGATAACGAGCGCGGAGGGCGCGAGCGGCGGCGGAGTCCGTGAGCAGGTCCTTGGGACGCTGCTGCTGGTCCTCGTGACCGCTGTGGTCGCGCTGCCGGTCGGGACCGGCCTCGGGCTGGTACTCGGCGAGTACGCCCCGCTTCGGGCCCGCCGCTGGCTGCGCACCGCGTCACTCGTGCTGGGCGGGGTCCCGACGATCCTGCTCGGCCTCGCCGGCTACGCCGTCTTCGCCACCGCCTTCGGCTGGGGCAAGAGCTGGCTCGCCGGTGCCCTCGTCCTCGCGGTCGTCGTCGTGCCTGTCGTCGCCTTGACGACCGCGACCCGGCTCGACGCCCTGGCACCTGAGCAT
Organism: Frankiales bacterium; assembly: GCA_031367045.1. GTDB lineage: Bacteria > Actinomycetota > Actinomycetes > Mycobacteriales > SCTD01 > JANLPD01. Next base: position 4,004 of record JANLPD010000599.1, read on the forward strand.
CGCGAGGCCGCCGAGGCGCTCGGCCTGTCGCGTAGCCAGCTGGTGCGCTCGGTGCTGCTCCCCCACGCGCGTCCCGCCATCCTCACCGGCCTGCTGCTGGGGCTGGCCCGCGCCGCCGGGGAGACCGCTCCCCTGCTGTTCACTGCGACGGTCTTCGCGGGTGCGCCCGGCCTGCCGCGGGGGATCGTCGCGTCGCCGGTGGAGTCGCTGCCGACCCACATCTTCACACTCGCCCAGGACGCCTCCGAGCCGGCTGCGGTCGCCGCCGCCTGGGGCGCCGCGCTGGTCCTCGTCGTACTGGCCGGCCTGTTGCTGCTCGCCGCCCTCCCGCTCCGCCATCGCCTGGAGACGCCATGACCGTCGCCGTCCGCGTCCACGACCTGGCGGTCCACAGCCGCGACGCGGTCCTGGTCGGGCCGCTGTCGTTCGCCCTGTCCACCGGCTCGACAACAGGTGTCTGCGGCCCCTCGGGCGCCGGCAAGTCGACCCTGCTGCGCGCTCTGGTCGGGCTGCTCCCCCGTGGGCTGCGCCGCACCGGGAGCATCCACCTGCTCGGCGCGCTCGTGGACGGCAGGGGTTCGGCCGACCTGCGCGCCAGAGCCGTGCTCGTCCCCCAGACGCCGGTGGTCTTCCCTGGCACAGTGCTGGACAACGCGCTGTTCGGCCTGCGGCACGTCGTGCGCGCTCCTGCTGCGCTGCTGCGCGAGCGGGCCCACGAGGCGCTGCGCGAAGCCGGGCTGTGGAACGAGGTCTGCGACCGCCTCGACGAGCCCGCAGCCGTGCTGTCCGTCGGCCAGCGCCAGCGGCTGTGCCTGGCCCGCGCCCTTGCCCTCGACCCCGTCCTACTCCTGCTCGACGAACCCACCTCCGCGCTCGACCCGGCGAGCCGCGGCGTCGTCGAGCGCTCCATTGCCGGCCTGCGCGGGCGCCGAACCGTCCTATTCGTCAGCCATGACCCTCTGCAGGTCACCCGCCTCTGCGACGCGACGGTGCAGCTCGACGCGATCGACGATTCGATGGCCGAGCTCGAGGACATCGCCCTGCCGGCAGCGCCTACCACCTGACTGGTCAGGCCGGCACGAGCAACTCCTCGTCGAGCGCCTCGAAAACCTCGGCCACCTGCTCCCAGCCGACGCGGAGCAGGAACGTGTTGGTCCGGCCGTAGCTCTTGCTGCCCAGCACGAAGAACCGCGGCTCTGGGTTGCGCAACACATCGACGCCGGCGGAGCTCTGGGCCAGGCAGTCGCCCCCCTCGGCCCCGATGAGCGTCGCGGCGAGAGTCATCGGTCCCTCGGTGGCGTAGCACTCGTGCACCTGCAGCTGCCGGTAGAGCCGGCTGTCACCGATCGAGCCGGTCATCGACACGACGACATCGACGACCACCTCTGTGAGGGTGCCGTCGCGACCGCGCAGCACCACCGCCACCCGGTCGGCGGCCGGCGCGAAGGACTCCACCACTACCCCCGTGAGGACCGACGCGCCCGGCACCGAGCCGGCGGCGAGCGCCCGTGACGAGGCGACCAGGGCCGCGCGGTCGGCCAGCGGGTCGTCCTCCACCGCACCCCAGGTCGGCGACGCACGGCGGACCGCCCAGGTGAATTCCGCGCCGGCCGCCGCGAGATCGCGGGCGACGGTCTGCGCGCTGTTGCCGGCGCCGACGAGCAGCACCGAACGACCCGCCCAGCCCGCGTCGACGACGGGGATGCCGCGCACGATGAGGTCGCCAAGCCCACGTTCACCGACCGCCGGGATACCGCCGGCGCCGGTCGGGTTGGGTTGGGAGTACGTGCCGGTGCAGTCGAGGACGACGTCGGCGTGCTCGAGCCGCTCGGCGCCGTCCGGGCCGGTCACGAGCAGGCGGAACGGCCGGGCGCCCCGGACAGCCGAGCCGATCTCCTCGTTCTTGAGCAGCCCCTCGCGCGCCACCTGGTCGACGGTCGTCGACAGCCGCACGTCCGGCAGGAGAGCAGCGACCCGGTCGAGGTGCGCCGCGTACTCCGCACCGGTGGGACAGGTGTCGGCAGGCGGGATACCGACCGCCTCGGTGACCCGGGGCGAGACGTTCATCGACCACGGCGTGAACAGGCGCACGTGCGACCACTGGCGCACGTGCCCCGCGACGTGCGGCGCCTGCTCGTAGACGACCGCCTCCCAGCCCCGCTGGTGGGCAGCGAGCGCTGCCTCCAGGCCGGTCGGACCCGCACCCAGGACAGCCACCCGCACCATGCGATGACCATAAGCGAGGATGCGTAACCGTGGACCGCGACCAGTGGCTTGACCTGCTCGGCCTCACCCCCGACGAACTACCGCAGCTGCTTGTGCTCGTGGGCACCTGGTGGCGCCAGAAGGCCCTCGAGGCCCGGCTGCCGCTGCTGACAGAGGTCCGTGAGACGGGCATGCCCGACCTCTGGTGGGGCCGCCACCACGGCGTCCCCGTCGCCTAC
>JANLPD010000603.1:0-2088 GCA_031367045.1 Frankiales bacterium
GGCAACCACCCCTGCACCAGCTGCGGAGAGGCGAATCCCCAACCCACGCGAGATGACGACAAACCCGACGACGGTTGTCACCACCGCAACGCCCACGCTCAGCGTGTAGAGGCCATCGAGCCCCCGCCAGGCAGCGCCGGCTACGGCGGCGAGACCGAGGGCGGCAATGCCGATAAGGTTGGCCGCCGCTGCCGCCGCGGGCCGCTGTGCTGCCGCGAGGATATTGACGAACAGAATCAGCAGCATCGCCGACGGCACGCCCAGCACCGCGAGTTGCAGCACGCGATGCCAGACGACCAAATCGTCTCCAAAGAGCGCCGGCTGCAGCGCGACCACGAGCGAGGCGATGAGGGTCGTGATCACCGCGAGCAGCGTCAGCAACCGGAGGAATCCGGAACCGGTCCGCCGGAAGAATGCCTCCCCTTCGCTGTGGCCGCGCGACATGAACTTCATCGCAGTGAATGGCAACGCAAGCCCACCGAGCGTCACAAAGGTCACGACGACCTGGTCGATCGTACTTGCCACACCAAAGCCTGCTGGCCCGAGCAAGAGCGCAAGCCCCTTGGCCCGGAGCAACCCCGTGAGAATCGTGAGCACTTGCAGGACAGCAATTGAAAGCAGGACTCCCGACATCAGACTCCCGTGGTCACGGATGGGATCAATCCTCGACCCCAGGCATTGGGGTCTTCATGGGGAAGTCTCTCCCCCTCCGGGCCTCAGGCGCTAGTTTCAGGCCAGACCACCGGGACAGCAGGAGTTGGGGCGCAGGCGGCCTGATTCGTGCGCTTTCCGCTGCTTGACCGACCCAAGCCGGACCCGTGTGGGCCTTCGTTCCACTTCTCGCAAGACCTTGATTCCTGGAGTCCCCGAATGCGTGTAGCGGTCATCGGTCTCGGCAGCGCCGGCACCACTCTGCACCTCCCCGCCCTCGCCGGCCTTGCCGGTGTCGAAATCGCCGGTGCAATGGACATCGACGCCGACCGGCGCGCCAAGGCCGCAGCGCAATTCGGTATGCCGGTCTTCGACTCCTTCGATACGATGATGAGCACGGTCAGGCCCGAACTGGTGATCGTCGGTACGCCACCGGCCCTGCACGCCGCCTACTGCCTGCGCGCCTTCGAGGCCGGGGCCCACGTCCTCTGCGAGAAGCCATTCGTAGCTTCCCTCGCCGAGGCCGATCAGGTGCTCGCGGCAGCCCGCGCCGCCGGCCGACGGATTGCCCTGAATCACGACTTTCGCGAGATGCCGATCTTCCGCGCGGTCCGCGACGCAGTAGACGGCGGCAAGACCGGTGGGCTGGTGTTCGCCCAGGTCTGGCAGCTGATGGATATGCCCCCGTGGGCGGAACCGGGATGGCGCGGGCAGATGCTCCAGCGCACGCTCTATGAGGCCGGCGTCCACCTGGTCGACTTCCTGATGGCACTCTTCGGCGAGCGGCCGGTCAGTGTCGACGCCCGAACCTCCACCTGTGGCGTGCGCGAGGGCGAAACCGACGCCGTCGCATTGGTCACGCTGGAGTTCTCCCGCGGCCGCCTCGCCCAGATCACCCAGAATCGGCTCTGCAAGGGCGACACCCAGTACTTCGAGGTCCGCGCGGATACCGAGCGCGCGTCGGTGCGCGCCTCGTTCGGCGGGCGTGCCCGGGTGATGGCCGGGCTGTTCCGCAGCACCCGACCCTCGTTGCGATTCGAGTATGGCGTCTCAGGAATGGCGTGGCGCGAGCACGGCAGCAAGCGCGAGTTCCTCGCCCGCAATCCGAAGGACCCGGGGATGATCGCGACGCGGAACGTGATTGAACGCACGCTGCAGGCCTTCCGTGACGGGACCGAGCCGCCGGCGAGCGGCGAGGTCGGTCGCGACGTGCTCGCGGTGATTGCGGCCGCCTATCGATCGGCGCAGACAGGCACTCGCGTCCACATCGATGATGCCCTCCTGAGGGAACTGCACGAGGTCCGCCTCGGATGAGCGGGCCACGCGTCGCCATCGTCGGCGCAGGGCTGATGGGCCGCTGGCACGCCGATACGGTGCGCCGTGCGGGCGCCCAACTCGTCGCGGTGGTCGACCCGGTCGCGGAGGCCGCACGCGGGA
>JANLPD010000644.1:0-1517 GCA_031367045.1 Frankiales bacterium
GGCGGAAGCCGCCGGCAGGTGTTCGAAGAGCCGGGGAAAATACGAATCCGACGGCATAAGTCAATGACTGCCTGTCGCGCAGTCGTGGCTTGTCCTCCAAGGCTGATCTCTAGCAGGCTGAGGAAAAACTCTCTCGCCTGGGTGAGCGGAGCATGATTCAACCGTTGGGCGGGGATGTCCATCGGGAGGGGTGCGATGCGGGGATCGGATCAGCGTTCGGGATCGTTGTTTTCGTATGTGGACCTGGAGAGCCGGGTCCGGCGCGACCATCCGCTGCGGCCGATCCGGGGGATCGTCAACGAGGTTCTGGCGAGCTTGAGCGCGGAGTTCGAGGCGATCTACGCGACGCGGGTCGGACGGCCCTCGATCCCGCCGGAGCGGCTGTTGCGGGCGCTGTTACTGCAGGCGTTCTACGGCATCCGCTCGGAGCGGCAGATCCTGGAGCGGCTGGAGTACGATCTGCTGTTCCGCTGGTTCACGGGCCTTGGGGTGGACGACGCGACCTGGGACCAGACGACGTTCGGCAAGAACCGCGACCGACTGCTGGCCGGCGACGTGGCGCACAAGTTCCTGGCCGCGGTGCTGGCGCATCCGAAGGTCACGCGGCTGTTGTCCACCGAGCACTTCAGCGTCGACGGCACGCTGATCGAAGCCTGGGCCTCGATGAAGAGCTTCCGGCCCAAGGACGGTCCGGGCGATCCGCCCGCGCCGGGGCGCAACGCGCAGGCCGACTTCCATGGCCAGTCGCGCCGTAACGACACCCACGCCAGCACCACCGATCCGGACGCGCGGCTCTATCGCAAGGGGCCGGGGCAGGAGGCCAGGCTGTGCTTCATGGGCCATGCCCTGATGGAGAACCGCCACGGCTTGGTGGTGGACGCCTGCCTGACCCCGGCCGACGGCCATGCCGAGCGCATCGCCGCCCTGCACATGATCGAGCCCCGCGCCGAGCGGCCCGGTCGCATCACGCTGGGCGCCGACAAGGGTTATGACGTGGCCGACTTCGTCAACGAATTGCGGACCCTCAATGTCACCCCGCACGTGGCGGCCAAGGACAAGGGCTCGACGCTGGACGGGCGCACCACACGCCATGCCGGCTACCGGCTGAGCCAGACCATCCGCAAGCGCATCGAGGAGGTGTTCGGCTGGGCCAAGTCCGCCGCCGGCCTGCGCAAGACCCGACACCGAGGTCTTGGCCGCGTCGGCTGGCAGTTCACCTTCACCCTGGCCGCCTACAACCTGATCCGACTGCCCAAGCTGCTGGCGCAGGCAAGATGATGGGAACCCCAGGCCCAGACTCCGTCGCCGACGCACCGCAAGGCCCCAAAACCAGCCCGTAACCGCTGCACGGGACAAGGATCAGCCCCAAAACTTCGACCAACCGACAAAACCACCCGCACTCGTCAGGTTTTTCCTCAGCCTGTTAGGGCGTCCTCGAATCGGAGGGCAATGGCGATTAGCTATCTGCCACGCGAGTTTCGTATGCTGTCACCGTAACCCCCGGTATTCTCTATGCC
>JANLPD010000009.1:0-1783 GCA_031367045.1 Frankiales bacterium
CGCGACGACGAGCTCGAAGCTCAACGCTGGCCGCCCTGCGGCCCTGGAATCGAGGCGATCAGCGTTCGTGGCCACGCAACCCGCTCCAGGATCGTCGAGGCACGCCGGGTGGTCCGGACCCGACCCAAGGTCCAGCTTCGCCACCGAGGTCGTCCGCACCGGGTCCGTGGTCTGCGATACCACGCTAGAAGATCCGGCTGCGGATCCGCCGCCGTCAGCCGCGCAACCGGCGGCCACCGCGAGCAACCTCGCCACCAGCCATTGCTTTGCGTCGCAAGTCATCGTCCACACTTTGCACGATGGCACCTCGGAATGCAGGCCGTGCCGATTGCCCGGAACGACTGCCCGCGTCGAGCGCGCGGATCGGCAGCTCGGGGCGGTCGGGGCTCAGGGTCGGCCCGTCTGACCCGAAGAGCCTGTTGCAACCCCGACGTTCGCTGCGGAGAGTTCTTCGGCCGAAGGTTCATCGCCCACATCGCGCAGACCGATGCCGTGATACCACCACGCAATCACGTGACCGCCGACCTGTGCATCCCAGACGAGGAACGGGCCCAGCTCGCCGGGCTTCGACCGATCGTAAGCGCTATCCAACCACCCGCCCTCTCCAGCATTCGGCCCGATCGCAACGCGGGTCGCACTGTGGATCGCTGACGCTCCTGTGGCTGTCGCAGACTCGGCGTCACCCTGCGTCGCATCACCGCATGCAGCAAGCAGCAGCGCCAGGCAAAGGCCAAGCACTCGCCACGCCCTTGCTCGCTTGCGCGATGCTCCCAAGCCACTCATGACAACTACTTTGCACCATCGGCACAATCGTTACGAGGATACCGAATGCCCGGATCGAGCGCCCTCGTCGAGCGCGCGGATCGGCAGTGTTGCGCTACCGGTCGTGATGGCAGACGGCTTCGATCATGAAGCCGAACGGATCGAGCCAGAAGGCCGCGAAGTACGGCTGCGGGTACTGCGGCCATTCCTGGGGCGCGTGGACCTCGATGCTCGCCAGGCGCAGCGCAGTGGCGTGTGCGTCGTGGACGGCCTGACGAGTTGGCACCATGAACGCCAGGTGCTGCAGGCCGGTTCGGTGGCGGCTGTAGCCAGCCGGTTCCTGCGACGGGTAGAAGAACAGATAGGTGCCTCGCTTGCCGGCAGCGGGCCGGTACGCGAACTCATCGTCGTGGTCGACATACGGCTCGAACCCGAGCAACGGCATCAACTCAGCCCAGTAGCTCCTGGCCTGCGCAAGATCGGCCACGTTGAGTCCAAGATGGCCCAGCACCCGCACAGAATGCCGCGCGCGAGACCCCTTGTCGAGCACGCGAATCGGGCGGTCTGGGCCGGGATCGTACAGAACCTGCGTCGCCAGGAATCGTCTGGATCCACCCCGTTCACCCGCGACGGTCCTCCGCCAACACCATCTCACCCGGTTCACGTCGCCGCAGACGGTGAGGGTGCGCTGACGGATCACCGGCTCACGGATGGCAGCGGCCATACCGCCGTCGATGAAGTTGCGCACTGGCGCCCAGATGCGTCCGATCGTGGGAACCTCGTGGAAGCGCAGACCAGGATCAACGGCAGCTTGTTGTTCGAACCACGGCACCCATGGCCGCCACGCGACCCGTCGAGCCGGCGACACCTCGACGATGCGATCGGGCGGGGAGTCGCCGAGGGTCCGGTGTCAGCGGCTGGTCGCGCCGAACGGGCTGATGGCCAGGTCGCACAGCCCGGAGATCTCGCCGTCGACTTCGACCCGGCCGGGGTCGCCGGGGAGGACGAAGGCCTCCCGCCG
>JANLPD010000029.1:0-1831 GCA_031367045.1 Frankiales bacterium
TGCCGTCGGCGGTGACGATCTCGGCGATGGCACCGTCTGACGGCCGGACCAGCCGAAGCAGCAGGGTGCCGTCAGTGGTGGCGGTCTCGACGTCATCGCGGTCCGGCGGCAGGGCGGCGAGCGCATCGCCGAGCAGCCCCAGGAAAAGGCCGAACTCACCAGGGTCGAGCGGCCCCAGGTCGGACAGGCGCGTCGGCCGGCCGGTAGCGAACCGCCGCCTCGCCGCCTCGGTCTGCGAGCGCTCGAAGCGCTGCAGCTCGGCGAGGTGCCGACGCGCGGAGGACCTGTCCTCGACCGCGGTCGGGCGGCCCCGTCGCTCTGCCGAGCCGGTACGACGCAGCCGAGGGTTGACCTCGATCGGCGGGGCCGCCGCCCAGGGCGTCGACGGCGCGACCGGATGGTGCCGGCGGTCATCGAGGGTGTCGGCATCGACGGTGAGGTGCCGGGCGGGGCTGAGCCCGAATGCGGTGCGCCACAGCCGGTGGCAGTCGCCGTCGTCGGCGGCCTCGGCGAACCAGCGCGCCAGCGCCCGGAAGTCGGCGCTGCGATCGGTGCGTCCGGCTCGCCGCTCGTGCAGCGTCCGGGCCGCCTCCAGGAGAGCGGGGATCGCGGCTCTGGCCCGATCGCGGAGCAGGGCGGATTGCGAGGGGTGGCCCCGGTCTCCCACGAACCACGACGTGAGACCGCGCCAGCGGTTGTCCCACTCGGCTCGGCGGGCGGCGACGACCGCCTCGGCATCGGCCTCGTCGGGGACAGCATCGGCTGCTTCATGCCGTGCGGCCGCATCGAGGACAAGGTCGATGTCGAGCTGCTGCAAGCGGTCTGCGATGTCGGCGCTAAGCACGACGAGGTCGCGCACGAACCGCTGCAGGTAGTCGACCAGCCGGTCCTTGTAGGCGATGAACGCGTCCTCGTCGGCGTCGGCCAGATCCACGGTCCGCTGCACCGCTCCCATGAAAGCCTGGGCGTTGTCGGCCAGCCCGCGGAAGCGCTCGGCCAGGGCAGTCAAGTTGCGGTGCACCTTGCCCCGGTCCGCCGGGTCGAGCTCGGCCAGCTCCCCGAGCAGGTCCCGCACGTCGGCCAGGGCCACCGCCTGCAGTTCGCCGCGGCGGCCAAGGGCTTCGTCGTACGCCCACAAAGCCCGTTCGGCAGCCTCCCCCTCGCGGGTCAGGGAGTACAGGTAGCGGGCCCGAAGGAAGTCCTCGACCGTGGTGACGCGGCTGGTGTCGGGATCGGCCCGCAGGTTGCCCCACTCGACGAGCTGAGCGAGCACCGGCACCAGATCGGCGGGCCTGCCGGTCTGGGCTTCGGTGACATCCTCCGGCCGCAGGTGAACCAGGAACCGCGTCTTGGCGGCGACGAAGGCCCCGAGCACCGCGCGGTAGGTCTCGGCCTTGTCGGCGGTCACGTGGGCGAAGGGCCGGAAGTGGTCGGTCAAGGCACTCCCCTGGGATCGATGGACGACGCGGGGAAGCGTCCCGCAAGGGTACGACGGATCCGGGGCGGTGCCGGGACGAGCAAGGTCATCGTGTCCGCGGCAGGGGATTGCCTCGGCTCAGACCTGGACACGATGATCAATGCGCCGTCGGACGACAGGCGCGGAGAAATTGGCGTCAGAACTGCTTTCCCGGGGGGCCGTACTGGCACGATGGCCCCAACAAGCAGCAACGAAGCCCGACCCGGAGGAACCGTGCAAACCGTCAGCTCTGCCCGTCTCGCACCCGTCCTCGGCCTGCTCACGGCGCTCGCGCTGTCCGGCTGCGCAGGCAGCAGCGGCACCTCAGCGATCTCGCCGACCTCCACACCGACTACCAGCGGCGCGCCGAGCGGC
>JANLPD010000033.1:0-1542 GCA_031367045.1 Frankiales bacterium
GTGCGACACCCTAAGCTGTGCAGTCCACGACCCGGCGAAGGGCTCAGGGCCAACTGACGTTGCGCGGTGTGCCGCAGCCGGGCCGGAGGTGGGCGAGGTAGCGTCGGGCTGGAAACGGTCACGGTCGCTCGGGCGGCCCCGGAATGCTGGCTTCCGTCGGCTACGGGGCGTCACCTACTAGCAGGGGCGAAAATGGGCACGTCAGTGGGACGCAGTGCTGCCGCACGCCGAGGGCGGGCCGCTGAGTTGTCCGACCCCGACTGGAAACCATGGCCGGGATTCGCGCTCGCGGCGCAAGCGGCCGCGGAACACCTCAACGCCCACGTGGGGATGGACTTGTGGTTGGTGACCCATGTGCAGGGCGAGGAGCAGTTGGTCATTGCGTCCGCGGGACCGTGGCAGCACCTCGCCCAGCCGGGCTCGCTGTTCGCGTGGTCGGCGTCGTTCTGCCTGCCGATGACGCAAGGGCGAGGGCCTCTGGTCGCTGCCTGTGTGGAGGACGTCCCGGCATACGAGACGCTGACCGTGGGGCCGCTGGCCGGGGTGCGGGCCTACCTCGGGATCCCCCTGGTAGCCACTGACGGCACGCTGTTCGGCACCCTGTGCGCCTTTGCCGGGACTGACCAGCCGCGGTCGTTGGATCGGTCGCTGGCCTCGGTGGAACTGGTGGGGAGGATGCTGAGCACGATCCTGGCAAGGGAGCAGGACGCGCACGATCGGTCACAGGAAGCAGCTCGTGCCTACGCCGACCGTGACGCCCTGACCGGCCTGAGGAACCGCCGGGGCTGGCAGGCGTCGCTGGCGCAGGAGAACGACCGATGCAGTCGGTACGGCGGGGCCCTCAGCGTGATGGCAGTCGACCTCGACCACCTTAAGCGGGTCAACGAACGGGACGGGCACGGTTCCGGCGACGAACTGATCATCCGCTGCGGGACGGTACTGAACGGCACCAGCCGGCCAGGCGACGCCGTGGCCAGGGTGGGGGGCGACGAGTTCGCGATCCTGGCGGTGCAGTGCGACGCGCGCGCCGCCCAAGCGCTCACGCTGCGGCTGCGGGTCCTTCTTCGCTCGGCCGGCCTTCAGGCGTCGCTTGGCGCGGCTACCCGTCGCCCCGGCGAGGATGTTGCCGCGACCTGGGGGCGCGCTGACGAGGCGATGTACCGAGACAAGCGCCGGCACAGGCAACTCTCTTCGTTGCCGACACCCCACCAACCGATCTGACCCGTGGCAGGGCGCTCGTGCGCCGTCCAGCCCAGCGTGTTGGCGTCCCGAATCCGCCCGTCGTCGACTGATGAGGCATCTGAGGCCGCGATCTGCCGGTAGCTGAGGCCCGCGACGCCCACCGGTCCGCGACCCGGGACACGCCGGGAGTACGCCCTTGGCCCCGTTGAACGACGCGGCCAAGCGGCTGGTCAAGGGTTACTACCGCGCTGCGGCGCTCGGGCGCAGGCCGGCACCCGGACTCAAGCCGCCTGGCGATACGCCGCTGGGTCTGCTACGGGGCGGCCCCAGCCCACATAGCGGGGGCCTGCTTGTTCGCGG
>JANLPD010000048.1:0-4521 GCA_031367045.1 Frankiales bacterium
CCGAGGTGCTGGAAGGGCGTGGACGACACGCCCGGCCAGCGGGTGAACTCGTCGGGTCAGGTGCCGAAGCGGCGCTGGCGTGCCGCGTAGGCCCTTAACGCGCGCAGGAAGTCCACGCGGCGAAAGTCTGGCCAATAGGCCTCGCAGAAGTAGAACTCGCTGTGCGCGCTCTGCCAGAGCAGGAAGCCACCGAGGCGCTGCTCACCGCTCGTGCGGATGACGAGGTCCGGATCGGGCTGGCCGCGGGTATAGAGGTGCTCCGCGATGTGCTCGACGTCGAGGAACTCCGCAACCTCCTCGAGGGTGGCCCCCGTCGCGGCATGGGCCTGCAGCATCGACCGCACCGCGTCGGCAATCTCCCGCCGGCCGCCGTATCCGATCGCCACGTTGACCTCGACGCCAGGGCGGCCCGCGGTGCCCGCCGCAGCCTCTTTCAGAACCCGAGCGGTCTGGCCGGGCAACAGGTCGAGTGCGCCCACGATGTTGAGCGTCCAACGGTTCTCTGATCGGGCCAGGTCGGTGACGACACCCTCGATGATCCGCAGGAGAGAGTCGAGCTCCGCGGCAGGCCGGGCCAAATTGTCGGTCGAGAGCAGCCACAGGGTGACCAGCTCGACGCCTGCATCGTCGCACCACCCGAGCAGGTCGACGATCTTGTCAGCACCGCGCTGGTGGCCGTCGCTGATGCTGCGGGCACCCACCGACTTCGCCCACCGGCGATTTCCGTCCAGGATCAGCCCGACGTGCCTGGGGACGGCCGCGCCGGAGGACTGGAGCGAGCGCGCGAGCCGCTGCTCGTAGGCCGCGTAGACGACATCGCGCAGTCCCACTCGCGGTCTCCTCCTACCAAGGTGATGCGACGCCGCCGACGGACGGGCTTGGCAGCCCTGCCGAGAGTATCCGGCCCAGCCAGCGCAGACCCGCTCGTCGCACGGGTCGCACCCGGCTGATCTCAACCGACGGGGCGGCTCAGCGTGGACGCATCCTCTTCGGGGGCATAGCAGACTCCCACGGTGGCGAAGTCCTGGACGAGTGTCTCGAGGAAGAACAAGAAGCTGTCACTGGTCAGCACCGCCCGCACTCCGATGCCGCCGGCGCCCCACGCCCGCAGGTCCGCGACCGGGCGCAGCCGCCAATGACCGGCTGACGCGCTGTCCGGACCGGCTGCCCACTTCCTCTCGACGTCGAGCAGCACGCGCAGCTCGCCGACCGCGGTGAGATCGTCGGGGTCGCGAGAGCGGAAGGCAAACAACTCGCGGTCGCGCGGCAGGTAGCGCTGCAGGACCGGCCAGAGCGCTTCCACATCCTGGGCCTCATCCACGGCCCAGGCACGCAGGCCGGCTTCCAGCGCACTGGCCGGAAAGGCATCCGCCGGGACGGGTGCGGCGGCGCGCGCGGCGCGGAGCCGCGAAGCGGTCGACGCGAGGAAGTAGCCGCAGCGTTCGCCAACCTCGCCGAACCGCTCGCCGTCGCGCAGCAGCCGCAGGGAGACCTCGTAGGGCAGGCCGTCACGGTCGAGCACGGGTACGGGCTGCACCTGCAGCACAGAGGAGTCGACGCAGCGGACCTCGGCCATGGCGTGGATCATCCTATCGCTCACCTCCCATGGGCAACGGTCCCGCTGCTGGGGCTAGGCGAGGCGCTTGACCAGTGCGGCGTGCTGCTCAACCAGAACCGCAGGCAGATGATCGCCGAACTGGGCGAAGTACGTGGGGATGAGCTCCGCTTCCCGTTTCCAGATCTCGGTGTCGACCGACAGCAGGAGCTCGAGGTCCTCGGCCGGCAGGTCCAGGCCGTCAAGGTCGAGCTCGCCCGCTGCCGGCAGTATGCCGATGGGGGTCATTGTGCCCTCCACTGTGCCTTCGATCCGGTCGACGATCCACTTCAGGACGCGGGAGTTCTCGCCGAAGCCCGGCCACAGCCACTTGCCGTCGGCGTTCTTGCGGAACCAGTTGACGTAAAAGATCTTCGGCAGCTTGTCGGCAGTGGTGGCCTCGCCGATCTCGAGCCAGTGGCCCATGTAGTCGCCCATGTTGTATCCACAGAACGGCAGCATGGCGAACGGGTCACGACGGAGCTGGCCGATCGCGCCGGCTGCGGCGGCAGTCGTCTCGGAGGAGACGGTGCTTCCCAGGAAAACGCCATGCGCCCAGTCGAAGGACTCGGTCACGAGCGGGACAGCTGTGGCGCGGCGGCCGCCGAAAAGGATCGCCGAGATCGGGACCCCCTCCGGGTCCTCCCAGTTCGAGGCGATGGTCGGGCACTGCCCGGCCGGGGTGGTGAAGCGGGCATTCGGATGGGCAGCAGGGGTCTGGCTGGACGGCGTCCAGTCATTGCCCTTCCAGTCCGTGAGGTGCGCAGGGACTTCGTCGGTCAGCCCCTCCCACCACACGTCACCATCGTCAGTGAGGGCGACGTTGGTGAAGATGCTGTTGCCGTAGAAGGTCCGGACGGCGTTGGCGTTGGTCTTCTCACCGGTGCCGGGCGCGACGCCGAAGAAGCCGGCCTCTGGGTTGATCGCGTAGAGCCGGCCGTCCGCGCCGAAGCGCATCCAGCAGATGTCGTCCCCGACAGTTTCCACGATGTAGCCGGGGACGGTCGGCTGCAGCATCGCCAGGTTGGTCTTTCCGCAGGCGCTCGGGAAGGCAGCCGCGACGTACTTCGCCGCACCGCTGGGGGGCGTGAGCTTCAGGATGAGCATGTGCTCGGCCATCCAGCCCTCGTCGCGAGCCATCACCGACGCGATGCGCAAGGCAAAGCACTTCTTGCCCAGTAGCGCATTGCCGCCGTAGCCGGAGCCGTAGCTCCATATCTCACGGGTCTCGGGATACTGCACGATGTACTTGGTGTCGCTGCATGGCCACGGCACGTCCTGGTCGCCGGCCGCCAGCGGAGCACCGACCGAATGGACAGCCGGGACGAAGAAGCCTGCTGTGCCGATGGCGTCGAGGGCTGCCTGGCCCATGCGGGTCATGATGCGCATCGAGGCGACGACGTACGGCGAATCGGTGATCTCGATGCCGAGCTGGCTGATCGGAGAGCCGATCGGACCCATGCTGAACGGGACGACGTACATCGTGCGGCCCTTCATGCACCCGTCGAACAAGGCCGCAAGGGTCCGGCGCATCGTGGCCGGAGCCAGCCAGTTGTTGGTGGGGCCGGCGTCCTGCTCATCCTCGGAACAGATGAAGGTGCGGTCCTCCACCCGGGCGACGTCGGTCGGGTCGGACGCTGCGTAGAAGCTGTTGGGTCGCTTGTTCTCATCGAGCTTGATGAAGGTGCCGTTGTCGACGAGCAGCCGCGTCAGGCGGAGCCACTCCTGCTCAGAGCCGTCCGTCCACTCCACCCGGTCGGGCTTGGTCAGCTCGGCCACCTCCTGCACCCATGCAAGAAGCTTGCTGTTGCTGGTGTGGCCCTGGTCCAGACCGGGGACGATGCGCGGGGCAGCGGTGGTCATAAGATCCTCTCCATCGAGGGTCGGCGAGAGCAGCGGCGACGGGCGATAATGGCAGTGTGTCGGTTCCTGCCCCTCCGCGACAGTGGGCACCCCTGTGAGTTCAGGCACCCGCTCGTCATCAGGAGGACATGTGCCCGGCACAAGGAGCGGTCGAGCGGCGGCCCTCGCCGGTGAGGCCGTGCACCACGTCCACGACGTCGTTCACGATGCCGTCCATGAGCTGGGTGCAGCGCTCAAGCCGCGGCTGCGGGGCGTCCTTCACGAGCTTGCCTTCGCGATCTCGCTGGTCACCGGAACGGTTCTCGTCTGCCTGGCTGACGGGCCGCGCGCACGCACCAGCGCCAGCGTCTACGCCGCGTCGGTCGCCCTGCTCTTCGGCACGTCCGCCGCCTACCACCGGGGCACCTGGGGCCCCAAGATGCAGGGCTTGATGGCCCGGCTCGACCACTCCATGATCTTCATCCTGATCGCCGGCACCTACACCCCGTTTGCGCTGCTGCTGCTGGACGGGTCGCAGCGCTGGCTCGCCTTCGGGCTGGTGTGGGGCGGGGCGGCGGTCGGTGTGCTGCTGCGCAATGCGCTTCGCCGACCGCCGCGCTGGCTGCTTGTCGGGCTCTACCTGCTGCTCGGCTGGGTAGCGTTGGGCTTCCTCCCGTCGCTGCTGCACAGGGGCGGCGTGGCCGTTGTGGCGCTGCTCCTGGCCGGCGGGGCCCTCTACTCGGTCGGTGCGGTCGTCTACGCGCTGCGCCGCCCGAATCCCTCCCCGCGCTGGTTCGGCTTCCACGAGGTCTTCCACGCGCTGACGCTGGCAGCCTTCGTGACGCACTACGTCGCGGTCAGCCTGGCGACCTACCGCAACCCCGCCTGACCGACCGCTAGCGCTAGCGCTCCTTGGTCGTTGCAGCCGCTCCGGAAGGACCTTGCTGGCGGACCTTCTCGACAGCCGTCATCGCCTCCCGTAGGTCGGTCAGCCAGCCCTCGGCGTTCTGGCCGACGAGCTTGACGCACCACGCGAGCGCCTCGGACCGACTCCGCGCGACGCCGCTGTCGACCAGGGTGTCGAG
>JANLPD010000061.1:0-3120 GCA_031367045.1 Frankiales bacterium
GAACACCCTGCTATCCACCTCCGCGATCCTCGGACCGTCAGCCCGCGCCACGTCAACCCTCGAAGTGACCGAGGTGCACGCCGTGTCCCCCAAGCTGCTGCGAGGCGCTCTGGCGGGCGCCGCGACCTTCCTGCCGGTCGCACTCATCCTGCTGGGGTTCGCCGCATTCCGCCGCCGGGTGCCGCTGCTACGGGCCGGTGCGGAGCTGACCGGCCTGCCGGTCCTCGGAGTCATCCCGCGCCGCAAGCAGGACACGGCCCGCCCTGACGACAAGGAGCTGGCCGCCGTCGACCGGGTGGTCAGCGAGGAGCTGCTCGAGCAACGCCGGACGGGCAGCACCGTTCTCGCCGTTACCGCGCCTGGGCGCCGGTCGGGGACGTCCACGACGGCCGCTTCTCTCGCCGCCGGGCTGGCCCGACGCGGGCTGAACGTCCTGCTTGTCGACACCGACGTTCGCAACCCCTCACAACACCTCCTGCACGGGCTGCCACTGCAACCCGGGCTCGCCGACCGGCTGCGCGGCGACACCGCCGAACCGCGGCTCACGACTGACGGCGTGCACGTCCTGACAGCCGGCACCTCCTCGACCCCAGCCGACTTGCTAGGCCACCGCTCACTCGTAGCCCTGCTCCAGCACGCCCGGATTACCTACGACGCGGTGATCGTCGATGTCGGCTCGCTCGGGCATCCCGAGGCCCGTCTCGTCGCTGCACTCGCCGATCGCGTCCTGCTCTGCGCCGTACCTGGTCACACCTCTGCGCGCGAGTTCGACAACTGCCTCGCCGGGATGACGTCCACGAGCATCCTCGGCGTGGTGCTCGTCCGCACCGGCCGGCTTCAGCGGCGCAACCACCTGCTCGCAACGCACGGCTCCGTCGACCTGGCTTCGACGCCCACCGCTGCTCCGCAGGCCGGTGCCCGCGTGCCAGCCCCAGCCCCGGCCGCCACGTGGCCGAACAACGGCCACGACCGCGCCAAGGCCAACGCTCAGGACGAGCTGCAGACCGCGCAAGGGAGATCATGAGATGAACACCGACCAGCAACTCCATCTCTACCTGCTGGCTGCACCGCGGCGGCCCTGGCGCCGAGCATCGGAGATCTCCCTGGAGCTACTGCTCGGGAGCTCGCTCCCACGCCAGCTCGACCGCTCCGGTGCCGTCGACAGCCCGTCCGCGCCTGCCGTCACGGCCGGTGTGGCGTGAAGGCCCTCGTCACCGGGGCCGCCGGCTTCCTCGGCTCGCACCTGGCCACCCGGCTGCTCGCCGAGGGCCATGAGGTGGTCGGAGTCGACTGCATCACCCCGTACTACGACCCACTGGACAAGATGTCGGCCCTCGCGCCCCTGCTCGCCGAAGACGGCTTCTGCTGGTTGACCGACGACCTCGCGACCGCACCGCTGACCTCGATGCTCGAAGGCGTCGACGTGGTTTTCCACCAGGCCGGCCAACCTGGCGTTCGGGCGAGCTGGGGTGAGGACTTTGCCGGCTACGTGCGCAACAACGTGCTCGCCACCCAGCGGCTGCTCGAGGCGATGGCGGCCTCCGGCGTTCCCAAGCTGGTGCACGCTTCGTCTTCGAGCGTGTACGGCGACGCCCTCAGACTGCCCACCAGCGAAAAGGACCTGCCAGCGCCCGTCAGCCCGTACGGCGTCAGCAAGCTGGCCGCGGAGCAGCTCGGCCGCGCCTACGCAAGCAGCATGGGTGTGGACGTCGTGGCCCTGCGCTACTTCACGGTGTACGGCCCGGGACAGCGGCCAGACATGGCATTCCGGCTGTTCTGCGAGGCCATCGTCGGTGGTCGCCCGATAACCATGTTCGGCGATGGCCAACAGACCCGCGACTTCACCTTTGTCGACGACGCTGTTGAGGCAAATCTGCTCGCGGCCGCAAAAGGTCGCCCCGGAGGGGTCTACAACATCGGTGGTGGCAGCCGGGTCTCGCTCGCCGAGTGCCTCAATACCCTGCGCGCCGTATGCGGTCGGCCGGTGCTGGTGGACCAGCAGACCGACCGGCTGGGCGACGTCAGGCACACCGGTGCCGACACCACCCTCGCGCAGACCGACCTCGGCTACGCCCCGCGGACGAGTCTCGCCGACGGTCTCGCCGCCGAATGGCAGTGGGTCGACGAGCGACACCGCTGCGCGCTTCAGGACCGGAGCCGCGGCCTGGCCACAGTGCTGGCCTCGAGTGTGGCGAGCCGAAAGCGGCGGGCGGCCGTGGCATGAAGAGCGGGCTACCGGTCGTCCTGCACGTCCTCGCCCACTTGGACCACGGGGGGGCCCAGGACAATACGCTGGCGACCTGCGCAGGGCTCGACCGCGACCGCTGGGAGGTCGTCGTTGCGGCCCCTTCTGGTGGACGCCAGGCCGAGCGCGCGGCGCGTTGCGCGGACTGGGTGGTGGATCTGCAGCACCTGCGGCGCGACATCTCCCCGGCACACGAGTTGGCGGCCTATCGGGAGCTGAAGCGGGTGATTGCGGAGTTGCGCCCGCAGGTCGTGCACACGCATGGCAGCAAGGCCGGTGTTCTCGGGCGCCTGGCCGCGGCTGCCGTCGGCGTCCCAGCGATCGTCCACACCTTGCACGGCATGCCGGTCACGCCGGTCACGGCCACGCTGCTGCGGCCAGCCTTGCTCCTCGCAGAGCGCCGGGCCGCTGCCGTGGCGCACGAGGTGGTCTGCGTCTGCCCCTCCAACCTGACGGAGGCTCGCCAACTAGGGATCATCCCGGACGGCCAGGGCGTCGTCGTCGCCAGCGGCGTCGATGAAGCCAGCTTCACCACGCCCCGGACCGCCCATCGAAGGGCGGCGACCCGCGCTGCGCTCGGCGTCCCCGCCGACGCCATCGTGGGCATCTGGGTTGGGCGGCTGATGGAACAGAAGGCCCCGCTCGACCTCATCGCGGCGGCGCGCACGGCGCTTGCCGCAGATGAGCGGCTGCACCTGCTGATGGTCGGCGACGGACCCCTACGCAACGAGGTCAAGATTGCCGCTGAAGGGCTGAACCGGCTGCATGTGCTCGGACACCGGGACGACGTCCCCAACCTGCTCGCCGCGGCCGACCTGTTCGTGCAGTCCTCGCTCTGGGAGGGGCTGGGTCGCGCCCTCACCGAGGCCTGCCTC
>JANLPD010000072.1:0-6322 GCA_031367045.1 Frankiales bacterium
CTCGCCACCCTGTCGGTCGACCTGCGCATGGCCGCGGCGACGGCCGGCTGCGATGTGGTGCACTCGCACACCTGGTACGCCGACCTCGCCGGCCATCTGTCGGCCCTGCTGCACGGCGTCCCGCACGTGCTGACGACACACTCGCTCGAGCCGCACCGGCCGTGGAAGGCCGAGCAGCTCGGCGGCGGCTACCGCCTGTCCTCGTGGGTCGAGCGCACCGCCGTCCTGGCGGCCGACGCGGTCATCGCCGTCAGCGAGGGCATGCGCCGCGACGTCCTCGCCGTCTACCCCGAGGTCGACCCGGCCCGGGTCCACGTCGTCTACAACGGCATCGACGCGCAGGCCTACCGACCGGTCACGGAGGTCGACGTGCTCGAGCGGCTGGGCGTCGACCCGGCCACGCCGTACGCCCTGTTCGTCGGGCGGATCACCCGGCAGAAGGGGCTGGCCCACCTGCTCCGGGCGGCCGCGGACCTCCCGGGGCAGCTCGTCCTGTGCGCCGGCGCCCCGGACACGCCCGAGATCGAGGCCGAGACACGCGAGCTCGTCAGGGCTCTGCAGAGCAGGCGCCAGGGCGTCATCTGGGTCCGCGACATGCTGCCCAAGGGCGACATCGGCCAACTGCTCTCGCACGCGACGGTCTTCGTCTGCCCCTCGGTCTACGAGCCACTCGGCATCGTCAACCTGGAAGCGATGGCCTGTGGGACCGCCGTCGTCGCATCGGCCGTCGGCGGCATCCCGGAGGTCGTGGTAGCCGGCGTCACAGGACTACTGGTGCCGTACGACGAGAACGATCCGCGCGCCTTCGAGCGCGGGCTCACCACGGCCCTCGCGGCCCTGCTCGGGGACCCCGCCCGGGCCGACGCCATGGGCGCAGCCGGGCGGGCGCGGGCGGTCGCAGAATTCGGCTGGGGCGCCATCGCCGAGCGCACCCTCGAGGTCTACCGCTCGGTGCTGCGCTGACCGGCTTCAGCGGCGGAACCGGGGGTCATGGCTAGGATCGACCTGCGGGGGGAACAACTCAAGATCGCCCCGGCCCCGGCGTCGACCGAACCTGTCCGACACCGTCTGGCCGACCGAACCTGGGAGCCACATGCCGCTCGCTGCAATGATCGTCGTGTCCGCACTCGCCGCCCCGCCCACCCTGCTCGCGGTAGGTGTCCTGGTCGGTCGGGTGATCGCCGCCGGCGCGGCCGCAGAGCCCGCCCCACAGGGCCTCCCCGCAGCTTCGCGCAGGAGGTGAGCAGCTGGCCGGCTCAGGCCAGCGGGTCGGTGTCCGCATCGTGTGCGACGAGCAGGTCGTGCAGTGCGTCGAAGACCTCCGGCGCAGCGGCCAGCACCAGGTCGAACGACGCCGGCCGGCCGCGCAGACCGCCGACCCGGGCACCGGCCTCGCTCGCTATCAGCGAGCCAGCCGACAGGTCCCAGGGCGAGAGTCCCTGCTCGTAGAAGGCATCAACCCGGCCGGCCGCCACCGAGCACAGGTCCAACGCCCCGGCGCCGGCCCGCCGCAGGTCGCGTACGCGCGGCAGCAGGTCCGGCAGCAGGGCGGCCTGGGCCGCGCGGCGCCTGGCGTCGTACCCGAAGCCGGTCGCGACCAGCGCCTGGGAGAGCTCGGTGGCCGTCGTGCACCGGAGCGGGCGCTCGTTGCAGGTCGACCCCTGCCCGAGCACCGCCTGCCAGAGCTCGTCCTTCGCTGGGTCGAAGATCACGCCGACCATTGTCTGGGCGCCGGCCGCAGCACCGATCTCGATGCCGATGGAGACGCCCCACTGCGGTAAGCCGTAGAGGTAGTTGACGGTCCCGTCGATCGGATCGATCACCCACCGGACGCCTGTGCTGCCTCGCGTCTCCGCCCCCTCCTCACCGAGTACCCCGTCGTCCGGGCGAGCCGCCCGGATCCGGTCGACGATCAGCCTCTCGACCGCCCGGTCGGCGGCCGTGACGACGTCGGTGGGCGAAGACTTCGTGTCTTCGCCGTCGGCCGAGCCCCGGGCCGCGAGGACGTCGGCCTGCATGCGCAGTGCGAGCCCTCCCGCTTCGCGGGCCAGGTCGGTCGCGAGGTCGAGCAGGACGGTGGGATCCGGGTGCGGCACGTCGCCATCCTCGCTGACGGCACCCCGGTGTGGCGGCCGTCAGGGGGCAGGTAGTAGAACGACGTTCGGTTCTACCCCAGCGTGCCGGCTTTAGGAGGACCCCAGTGGACCTGCACTTCAGCGAGGCGGACGAGGACTTTCGCCGTGACCTGCGGAGTTGGCTCGACGCCAACCTGCCGCAGGAGATGCGCGAGCGGGCCTTTTGGCGAGACCTGTCCGACCACGACCAGTTCGAGGCCCGCCGCAGTTGGGAGCAGGACAAGGCCAAAGCCGGCTTCGCCGGGATCCAGTGGCCGACGGAGTACGGCGGCCGCGGGGGCACCCCGACCATGAAGGCCATCTATGACCAGGAACTGGCGCTCGCCAACGCCCCGCACACGGTCAACCCGCTCGGCCTGGCCTTCCTCGGCCCGACCGTGATGGCGATCGGCACTGCCGAGCAGAAACGCGACATCATCGCCCCGCTGCTGCACTGCCAAACCATCTGGTGCCAGGGCTTTTCCGAGCCGGGCGCCGGCTCCGACCTCGCCGCCATTGCGATGAGGGCAGAGCCGCAGGGCGGTCAGTACGTCCTCAACGGTCAGAAGACCTGGACGACCAACGCCATACACGGGGACAAGATCTTCGCCCTCGCGCGCACCTCTCCCGCCGAAGGAGGCGCCCGGCACGCCGGGATCTCGATGCTCCTGGTGGACATGCACCAGAGCGGGGTGGAAGCCCGCCCCCTCACCCAGATGACCGGCGAGGCGGAGTTCGGTGAGGTTTTCTTCACCGACGCGCTCTGCCCGCAGGACCAGCTGCTCGGCGGCGAGGGAGACGGCTGGCGGACCGCCATGCTCCTGCTGTCCTTCGAGCGCGGGTCCTCCGCGATCGGCCAGTACACCGAGTTCCGCCAGCAGTGGGACCGCGTTGCGACGCTGGCCCACCAGCTCGACCGCGACGGCAAGAAGGCCGCCGAGGACCCCGTCCTGCGCCAGCAGCTCGCAGGGGCCCTGGTGGATCTGGAGTGCCTCCAGTACCACTCGTGGCACGTGCTCACCCAGACCACGCTCGGCCGGGACCTCGGCTTCGAGGCCTCGATGACCAAGATCATGTGGTCGGAGGCCTTCCGCAAGGTGTCCGACGCCTACGAGGCAGTCCTCGGGCAGGGCTTCCAGGTTCCGGACCCGCAGCCCGGCCTGTCGGTGCAGGAGCTGACCACCATGGCCATCTGGTCCCGCTCCTGCACGATCTGGGGTGGCTCACAGCAGGTCCAGCGCAACATCGTCGCCGAGCGTGTGCTCGGCCTCCCCCGATAGGAGCGCGACGTGCACTTCGCCCTCACCGACGAGCAGCGCGCACTGCAAGACGCCGTCCGCTCCTACCTGCGGGACCGCTTCGGCCCCGCCCAGGTCCGCGCGCTGTACGACGCGCCCGGCTCAGACGGTGTGCCGGCCGAGCTCTGGCAGGCGGTCGGCGAGCAGGGCTGGCTCGCTGTCATGGTCCCCGAGGAGTACGACGGCATCGGCCTCGGCCTGCTCGACGCCGCCGTCATCGCGCGGGCCTTCGGCGCCGGCACCGTGCCAGGCCCGTGGCTGTCGACCGTCCTGCTCGGCGAGGCGCTCCGCCTGGCCGGCTCCCCCGAGCAGCAGCGGGCCACCCTTCCCGGCCTCGCCGCGGGTGCGGTCAAGGGCGCGGTGGCGCTGCTGGCTCCCGGGTCTTCCCCGACACCCGCCGGCGCCCCAGTGCCAGCCCCGGTGCCAGCCTCGGCGGCAACGCTGTCCGGGGCAACGCTGTCCGGGGCAACGCTGTCCGGCCGGCTCGATCTGGTCGAGCACGCCGCCGTCGCCGACCTTGTCCTGGTCGCCTCGACCGACGGTGGCCTGCACCTCGTCGACCCCCGTGCTGCTGGCGTCACGATCACGGCGCACGACACCCTCGACCGCACCTCCCGGCTGTCGACGATCACCCTCGACGGCGCCCCTTCCGAACGGCTGGCGGGCTCCTCCCCCGAGGTGCTCCAGCAGCTGCTGGACCAGGCGGCGGTGCTCGTCGCGGGCGACCTCGTCGGGCTGTCCCGCAAAGCCCTGACCGACACCGTGGAGTACGACAAGACCCGAGTGCAGTTCGGCAAGCCGGTCGGCTCCTTCCAGGCCGTCAAGCACGAGCTGGCCGACCTGCACCTGGCTGTGACGATGGCGGAGTACGCCGCCACCTATGCGGCCCATGCCGCCGACGCCGGGCTCGTCGACGCGCAGCTCGCGGCCTCGATCGCCAAAGCAAAGGCATCCGACGTCGCCGGCGACGTCGTCGGCGCGATGATCCAGTTCCACGGCGGCATCGGCTACACGTGGGAGCACGACGCGCACATCTACTTCAAGCGCGCCAAGCGATTGCAATACGCCTACGGCGATGCTGTGCAGCACCGCGAGCGGATCGCCAGGCTCGCCCTCGACCCGCTGGCCGTCAAGGTGGCCGACCCGGCCGGCGCGGCGTGACCACCGGCGCCGGCGCCGGCAAGGTTGCCCTCATCACCGGGGGCGCCTCGGGGTTCGGCGCCGAGGTGGCCCGCCAGCTGGTGCGGCGCGGCGACCGGGTGATCCTGCTCGACATCGACGACGCGGCCGGCCAGGCGGTCGCCGACCAGCTCGGCGGCACCTTCCTGCACTGCGACGTGTCCTGTTTCGACGAGGTCGCCGCGACGACCGCGCAGGCCGAGCAGGTGCACGGCGGCGTCGACCTGTTCTTCCTCAATGCCGGCGTCACCACCGGGTGCGACCTCGGCCCCGGCTTTGATCCGGTGAGCTACCGCCGCGCCATGGGCGTCAACGTGGACGGCGTCGTCTACGGGGTCCACGCAGCGCTTCCGGTCCTGGCCCGCCGAGGTGGCGGGGCAATCGTCGCGACAGCCTCGATGGCCGGTCTGACGGGAGTCCCGTTCGACCCGGTGTACTGCGCGGGCAAGCACGCAGTGGTCGGGCTCGTCCGCGCGCTCGGCCCAGCTCTGGCGCCGAGGGGGATCACGGTCAACGCGTTCTGCCCGGGGTTCGCCGAAACAAAAATCATCACTGAGATCCGTGCCCAGCTCGATGACAGCGGCGTGCCGATCATCCCGGTCGAGGACGCGGGCGCTGCAGTGCTCCAGGCGTTCGACTCCGGCGAGAGCGGCCAGGCCTGGCTGCTGCAGGCCGGCCGTGACGTCCTCATCTACCGGTTCCGCGGTATCCCCGGACCGCTGGCTGGTGCGGGCGAGCGGGCCAACCCGCAGGGCCCGACCGGCATGTCGCCCTCGCCGCCCTCGCCTCCCTCGAGTCAGCGCGCCGCCAGGGAGTCGCGGGACAGCTCGCCGACGCAGGCGTGACCAGACAGGCCAAGCTGCAGGTCCAGATCGGCGAGCAGGCACTTCACGACGTGCTCCACGCCGGCCTGCCCGGCAAGCGCCAGGCCGTGCACGTAGGGCCTTCCCAGCAGGACCGCGGCCGCGCCGAGCGCCAGCGCCTTGACCACGTCCGCGCCCGTCCGCACGCCCGAGTCGAACAGCACCGGCAACCCGCCGGCCGCGTCCACGACTCTGGGAAGGGCGTCCAGCGAGCCGATCGCGCCGTCGACCTGGCGGCCGCCGTGGTTGCTGCACACGACGCCCGAGGCCCCCGCGTCGGCAGCGCGTCGTACGTCGTCGGGGTGTTGCACGCCCTTGACCAGGATCGGGAGCGCGGTCTGCTCGCGCAGCCAGGCCAAGTCCTCCCAGGTGAGCTCGGGGTTGTTGAACAGCCCGACGAACTTGCGCACCGCGGCGCTCGCGTCGTCCGGTGGCAGGCCGCGCAGGAAGACCGGGTCGGTGAGGTAGTTGGCGATCCCCTGCGACTGCAGGAACGGCAGGTAGGCCGTCGACAGGTCGCGCGGACGCCAGCCGAGCTGCCAGGTGTCGACGGTCACGACGATCGCCCCGAAGTTGGCCGCCTCGGCCCTCTGCACGAACGATGCTGCCAGCTCACGGTCCTTCGGCCAGTAGAGCTGGTACCACGCGGGTTGGCCACCCAGCGCCGCCGCGACGTCCTCCATCGCGGTGGAGGACACCGTCGAGAGCACCATCGGCACGCCGGTCGCGGCCGACGCCCTCGCCACGGCGAGCTCGGCA
Source organism: Frankiales bacterium (assembly GCA_031367045.1). Lineage (GTDB taxonomy): Bacteria > Actinomycetota > Actinomycetes > Mycobacteriales > SCTD01 > JANLPD01. The sequence goes on from JANLPD010000072.1 coordinate 6,214, forward strand.
TCTGCGTGCACGATCGACAGCACCCCGACCGGCCCGAGCAGCACGGGCGCCGGGAGTGGCAGGCCGAGCACGGAGGTCGACAGGTCGCGCTGGGCCGGGATGCCGCGCA
>JANLPD010000078.1:0-1509 GCA_031367045.1 Frankiales bacterium
TGTGAGCATGATCTTGGTCCGGGGGCCTGTGTCCCTCGGTCAGCCCTGAAAATGGTGCCTCTGATCAGGCCTGATGGAGTGGGGCGGGTGGGGCTCGAACCCACGACGAGGGATTGTGAGTTGGCCCTGGCGCCATTCGTCGGTATCCACCAACGTCTATCGCCGCAGGTCAGAGCATGTTTCGCACGTCGGCGGATCTCGGCGATCATGGGCGAATTTCGGCCAGCGGCAACCAAGATGGCACCACCGATCGGCCATCCTCAGCGGGACGAGGACTGCGGCGACAGCAGTAGGTCCGCTGCCTCCTTGCCCCGCGTCGGCCGACCAGGTAGTAGGATCGTGGCAAGATCTTGGCAATGAAGGAGGGCCCAGCGTGGCGGTGGTCGACAGGGTGTTCCAGGTCAGCGACCTTGCTGGCAGCAAGCGTCGCGAGTTCGTCGACCTGGCCAAACGCGGGAACGCCCGCCTACGCGACATCGACGGAACCCCTCTCGTGATGCTGCGCGAAGCCGGCCTCGTCCAGCTCGAGGAGCTCAGCGAGGCCCTCGTTGGCTACCTGTCCCTGGAGACGGCCCTCGACCGTCAGCGCGAGGACCGGCAGCCGACCGACTTCGGCAACCTCGCCTGGGCATCCACCCTCGACGAGAGTGACCTGCGCGAACTGCGAGACGACCTACGCGCCGCGCTGGCCATCGCCGCAAGCCAGCGAGACACCACCCCGGTCGACACCTTGCTCCGCGACTGGCGCTACACCGCGCTCGACCTTGCCGATCCCCGCAGCGGGCCCATCCTGCGCGGCGACTACACCGACGACGACTTCGTCGAGGCACCGCGGCCGGTCCTGCACGCGCCGACTGAGTGACCAGCCCCAAGCCCGGCGCCTACCGCCCGTTTGTGTCGGCCCGAGCGCCCAAAGGCCGACCGGTCGCCGCCCCGGCCTGGCGGCTGCTCGTCCACCGGCAGTACGCCAACGCCTGGGAGAACCTCGCGGACAGAGTCGGCGTTGAGAACGCCCAACAGTTCTACGACCACATCACCCAGACCCCCGACCAGCACCCCAAGGTCGGCACCAGCGGCCTGCTCAGGGGAAACCACAACAAGGGCCAGAACGGGTGGTCCCGCCGCGTGCACTACGAGATCACCGGCGCCGGGCGGATCGACTACGAAGACCACGCGACGTACAAGACCATCGACGACGGCGACGAGCACCCAGTCGTGCGCATCCTCGTGATCAACCTCAGCAGCCACTGACTCCGACAGCCGGACATCACGAGGATCCGCACGTCGAGTCCTAGCGATTGCGTGAGCTCCGCTGGCCCTTCGCGACGGTCGCTCCAGGATGACCCGCGCTGGCCTGCATGAGCCACCCCTTGTTGCGGTCCGTCCCGGCTCCGTGACTCCGCTCGGTGAGCCCGCCGATCACGAGGTTGACGAAGTGCAGCTGCCTGGCGCCCAACGCCCTGCCGGCGAGGAAGTCCTCGAAGGCTGCGGTCGCGGCCTCCCGGTCGA
>JANLPD010000099.1:0-24302 GCA_031367045.1 Frankiales bacterium
CCAGCGCGCCCCTTCTCACCACCGGCCAGGGACTGATCTCGGCAAGGCTGGACGTGCTTGTGTCGTACCGAGGTGGGAGGACGACGGAGGGGTGCTTGCAGTTCTTGACGAACTGCTGGTTGTCCGGCGGGGCCCACGGGCGGAGCCCTTCGCCGCCGGCCCACGGTTGGAGGTTGGCGACGATGGAAGCGTGCGTGCCGGCCGCTCCGTAAACCTGGGCTGGGTCGAGGCGCCATTGCTTGCCCGGGGCGGTCTGCCACATTGCCAGGAGCCGGTCGGCGTTGGCATGAATGAGGAAGACGAACGGGTCGTGGAAGGAGTAGTGCTGGAAGGCGATGGTTCCGCCGACGTACCCGTGCGCCGTGTTGTGCGCCCCCTGCAGCGCAGCGTTCATCTGCACGAACTGGTCCCCTTGCGGCGCCGTGTCCCCGTTCGTGACGACGCTCGCGTCCGGGGGCACGGGAGGCGCTCCCAGGCTGAGATCGCGCCAGATGACGTTGTGACCGCTGCCGAGCTCGGCACCCTCGGTGCTCTCAAAGTGCTGCAGCGGCGGTCCCGCGTCACCGTGCGCGGCGCCCATGAAGTCGCTGGTAAACAGGTTTGCACCGCCGGCGGCCGACGTTGGGTCGGTCGTCCAGTCCCAGTAGTGCAACGAAAGCGTCGGGTCGACTTGCCGCAGCATTGCCTCGAGCCGGTTGCACAACTCTCGGTGCCAGGGCAGGAACCCCGGGCCGGAGTGCACATCCTGACCGCCGGCGTGCGCGGCCTTGTGGATCTGCTCCTGTTTATCCCAGAAAGTCACTCCGTCCGGGAACACCTTCGTGGTGTCCATGGCGATGAAAGCATCCCGCAATCTGTGCCGCTCGCCCGCAGAGACCCGGGCGACGTTCCTGCGGACACCATCTCCTGCCGGCATGGCACACCCCGTCCAAAGTGATCGACTCGGCATAGTCCTTGCAACGGTTGGCTCCACCCGGTTGCAGAGGACCTGCCGTCACAAAAAGACGATGCGCCCAGCCCGCTGGTGATACGCACCGCGAGACATCTGTTGGGTGTCTGCACCATTGAGCGGCTCAGCCGGTGGTCCGGGCCCGCCGGGCTGTTGGACTAGCCGAGGACTAGCCGAGGATCCCGTGCATGCGCAGCCACGGCACGGGGTCGACCGGGCTGCCGTCGATGCGCACCTCGAAGTGCAGATGCGGACCGGTGGAGTGGCCGGTCGAGCCGACCAGGCCGACCACCTGGCCGGCGGTCACCCGGTCGCCGCTGTGGACGAAGACCTGGGACATGTGTGCGTAGGCGGTGACGACCCCGTCCTTGTGGCGCAGCAGCACGAGGCCGCCGTAGCCGTCCTCGATGCCGTTGCCGGCGCCGACCACGATCGCGTCGGCCGCGGCGCGGATCTCCGCGCCGTAGGGGGCACCGAAGTCGACGCCCTTGTGGAGCCGGCCCCAGCGCATCCCGAACGGGCTGATGATCGCGGCAGGCGACGGCCGGACATAGCGGTCGGCCTGGACGGCCGGACGGGACCGGGAGGCCCGCTTGGCGGCGGGGACCGGCGGCTTGGGCGCGGCAATCGGCGTCGGCGCGGCGAGGACTGTGGTGCGTGGCGGTCCGTCGAAGAGCTGGAGGCTCTTCGTGGCGGGCACCTCCAGGCTGCTGAGGTTCGCGGCGCTGACCACCGGTTGGGAAGGTGGGGCCGAGGGGGCGGCGAGCCCGGCGAAGGTCAGGCCACACACGCCGAGCAGCACCGCGGGTAGCAGGGTACGGCGGGCCGATCGGCCGGCGGGATGTGCCTGGTCAGCTGGGGAAAGCGGCGGCACGCGGGGGCTCCGTTGGTTGGGGGCAGGTCAGGCGCAGCGCAAGTGGCGGATCCGGACATGTCGGGTTCCGGAAAGGGGGCGCAGGCGGCTCGACCCACCCCTGAAGGGGCGGGTCGTGACCTGGACGTTACCTAACGATCGGGCGGGCACCAGAAGAAATGTCATTGTGTGACACTTTTCTCACTTTTCAGTGAGGTCTGGCGTCAGGTTCCCAAACCAACCCCCGCGCGATCTGCCATGCCGCCGGCGCAGTGCCGGGGCGAGTCCGGTGGACCGGCTGGGCCCGTGGTCGCATCGATGGACGTTACGCCCGCCGTCACGGTGGAGCCGGCCTCGTCGAGGTGGGCCAGAAGCATGGCTATGTCGTGCACGACACGACCGTCGATCGGCAGGCTCATGTGGCCCACGCCGCTCAGAAAAACGTTGCGTGCCGCCAGGTCCGGGTGGTCGATGCGGGCGGACTGCTTGGGGACGATGAGCTGGTCCAGGTCGCTCCAGTAGGCGACGAAACGGGTCCGGCAGCCGGCCGCCGGCTCGGCCAGCTCCTGGACCAGCTGGGAGCCGCGACGTAGCTGGCTGACGACCTTGGATGGCAGCAGCCGCGCCACACTGGTGCCGGAGTGCGGGGAGCCCAAGGTGCACAGCGTGTGGACGCGGGCGTCACCGCCGAGGCGCTGCACGTAGTAGCGGGCGATCATCCCGCCGAGCGAGTGGCCGACCACGTGGACCCGCTCGTAGCCGGTCTGCTCGCAGATCTGCTCGACCAGCGCCTGCAGCCGGACGGCCGCGGAGCGGATGTCATGGGTGAAGGGGCTGTAGTTGACGGTGATGACCCGGCCGAAACCCCGGCGTCGTAGGGCGCGCCGCAGCAGGGTGAAGATCGAGCGGTTGTCCACCAGCCCGTGCACCAACAGGATCGGTGTTCCCGCGGCGACGATGTCGCCCATCAGCAGACCGCGCTGGACGGGCGGCAGATCGGCGAGGCTGAAGCGGGCTTGCTCCTCCCGATAGGAGCCGGTGGCCCGCTCCCGCGCGATCCCCAGCGGGTAGAGGGCCAGGTGAGCGGTCACCCAGGCGATCTCGGTGCCGGTGCCCCGCAGGCCCGCCGGCGTGCATACCGTCCGGACGCCTCGTCGGGCGGTCCGGCTGGCCCTCCGCATGGCCGGCAGGGGGTCGCGCACGTGCGCCTCCTCGGAGTGAACGGGGGTCTGGGAACGGCTCCGTATCGTCTCCCGACGCTAGCCGTTCGGGAGGCCAAACGTCATAGCAACACCCCGTTCCGTCACCTATCGACGACCAGGAACCGGCACAGACCACCGCGTACGACGGAGCTCTTGCCGGGTCTGCGGGTCCTGCCCGCTCAGCTCGGCGACCACGACGGCCAGGTCGGCGGGCTCGGCGACCCCGTCGGCGGCCCCCAGCGCGAGCAGATCGGCCGGGGTGATCCCCAGCTGGTCGGCGCACTCCCGCGGTGGCTTGCGCAGGACCGCTGACGCGCCCTCCGGCCCGAGCGCGGCAAAGTAGGAGCTGTCGGTGACCAGCAGCCGGTCGCAGGCGGCCGCCGCGAGCGCCCCGCCCGAGCCGCCCTCGCCGTGGACGAGCGCGACGGTGGGGGAGCGGCACAGCAGCACCGCGTCGAGCGCCTCGCCCATCGTGGTGGCGATGCCGCCCTCCTCTGAGGCGGTGCCGGGCTCGGCGCCGGGGGTGTCGACCAGGGACACGAGGGGCAGCCCCAGCCGATCGGCCAGCCGGGCTGCGCGGGTCAGCAGGCGGTAGCCGTTCGGTGTGGGCCGGTCGCCTGGGTGCGCTGCCGTCGCCACCCCGACGACGGGTCGGCCGGCGAGCCGCCCGACCCGGGCGGCCACGGTGGTGTCGCCGCCGGGGGCCCGAAGGTCGATGCCGTCCCCGATCAGCTGACTGAGCAGCTGGGCGCCGCCCGGGCGCTCGGCGCGCGCGTGCTGTACCTGCTCCCACCCGCTTCGCTTGCCGAGGCGGCGCTGCGGGGGTGCCTCGAGAGGGAGCAGGTCGCCGGCGCTCAGCGACCGCAGTGCACGGGTGATCCACGCGGGCACGTCGGCGCCGGGCAGCACGGCATCGACGAGCCCCGCCGCGGCTGCCGACGTCGCGGTGTGGCTGCCCAGTGGTGGCAGCGTCCCCGTGACCGCCTCGACGACGCGCGGGCCGGCGAAGCCGACGGTGGCCCCTTCGACGGCCACCCGCAGGTCGGCGGCGGCGCCGATGCTGATCCAGCTGCCGCCCGTGGTCGGGGCGTCCGAGACCGACAGGTGCGGCAGGCCCGCCTCGGCCAGCGCGAGCAGGGCGAGCCGGGCTCGGGGGATTCCGACGAGCGCCGCCATCCCCTCCTGCAGCCGGGTACCCCCCGAGCGCAGCAACGTCAGCAGCGGCCGCCGCTCCCGCCGCGCGATCGCGGCTGCCTCGACCAGGACGGTCGCGTCGTCCTCGCCGAAACTGCCTCCGTAGACTGAGAAGTCCCACACGGCGGCGATCGGACCGGACGGCAGTCGCCAGGCCGTGACCGCGGTCTTGGGGACGTAGCCGGGCCAGCGTGCCGGGTCGCGGTGCAGGGCCGGGACGGCAAGGTGCTCGGCCCCTGCCAGCAGCGGTGCACGCCAGTCGCCCGCCAGGCCGTCTCCCATGGCCGCGTACTCTCCCACCGACTTCGTCCGCCGAAGAGGGAGGCCCCGTGACCGCCGCTGCACGCCTGCGCGTCGTCGTCGCCAAGCCGGGGCTCGACGGCCACGACCGGGGGGCAAAGGTGGTCGCGCGCGCGCTAAGAGACGCCGGAATGGAGGTGATCTACACGGGTCTGCACCAGACCCCGGAGCAGATCGTCGAGACGACGATCCAGGAGGACGCCGACTGCGTCGGCCTCTCGGTCCTGTCCGGTGCCCACATGACGCTGTTCGCCAAGGTCATGGAGCTGCTCGCCGCGCGCGGCGCGGACGACGTCGTCGTCTTCGGCGGCGGCATCATCCCCGCGGACGACATCCCAGAGCTCGCAAAGCTCGGCGTCGCGAAGGTCTTCACGCCTGGCGCCACGACCCAGTCCATCGTCGACTGGGTCCGCGCCAACGTCCGCACCGGCAGCTAGCCGACCGCCGCCCTCAGCCGCTTCCGCGACGCCGCTACCCTTCCGGGCACCTTCCGCAGACAGATCGGACCACCGTGGACCTCATGGAGTACCAGGCGAAGGAACTGTTCGCCAAGCACGGCGTGCCGGTGCTGCCCGGCGAGACGGTCGACACCGCCGAGGCAGCGCGACCGGTCGCGGAGCGCATCGGCAAGCCCGTTGTCGTCAAGGCGCAGGTCAAGACCGGTGGACGCGGCAAGGCCGGCGGCGTGAAGCTTGCCGAGACCCCCGACGAGGCGGTTGCGCGCGCGACCGACATCCTGGGCCTCGACATCAAGGGGCACATCGTCCACAAGGTCCTGGTGACAGAGGCGAGCGACATCGACGCCGAGTACTACGTGTCCTTCCTGCTGGACCGGGCCAACCGCACCTACCTCGCCATGGCGAGCGTCGAGGGCGGCATGGAGATCGAGCAGCTGGCGGTGGAGCGTCCGGCGGCCCTCGCCCGGGTCGCCGTCGACGCGGTCGTCGGCTGCGACGCGGCCAAGGCGAACGAGATCGTCGAGGTGGCTGGCTTCCCAGCAGACGTCAAGGACGAGGTGGCCCGGATCCTCGTCCAGCTGTGGAAGGTCTTCACCGAGGAGGAGGCAACGCTGGTCGAGGTCAACCCGCTCGTGAAGACCCCGGACGGCCGCATCGTCGCCCTGGACGGCAAGGTCACCCTCGACGACAACGCAGAGTTCCGGCACGAGGAGGTTTTTGCGACGTACGCCGATGTGGTGTCGATGGACGTGGACTCGGCATCGGCCCTCGAGGGTCGCGCGAAGAGCAAGAACCTCAACTACGTCAAGCTCGACGGCCAGGTCGGCATCATCGGCAACGGCGCGGGGCTCGTCATGAGTACCCTCGACGTCGTGGCGTACGCCGGCGAGGCCCACGGGGGCGTCAAGCCCGCCAACTTCCTCGACATCGGCGGCGGTGCCTCTGCGCAGGTCATGGCCGACGGCCTCGAGATCATCCTGTCCGACCCGGACGTCCGGTCGGTCTTCGTGAACGTGTTCGGCGGGATCACCTCCTGCGATGCCGTTGCCGACGGCATCGTGCAGGCGCTGGCGATGCTGGGCGAGAAGGAGACCAAGCCGCTCGTGGTGCGGCTGGACGGCAACAACGTGGAGGAAGGGCGCCGCATCCTGGCGGCCGCCGCCCACCCCCTCGTCACCGTCGTCGACACGATGGATGGTGCGGCCGACAAGGCCGCCGAGCTCGCTGGGAGGGCTTCCTGATGGCCATCTTCCTGACGGAGAACAGCAAGGTCATCGTCGCGGGCATCACCGGATCCGAGGGCACCAAGCACACCCGGCGGATGGTCGCCTCCGGCACCAACATCGTCGGTGGCGTCAACCCTAAGAAGGCCGGCTCGCTCGTGTCGGTCGACGGCGCCGACATCCCCGTCTTCGCGACCGTGGCCGAGGCGATGGAGAAGACCGGCGCCGACGTCACGGTGCTGTTCGTCCCGCCGGCGTTCGCCAAGTCCGCCGTCATCGAGGCGATCGACGCGGGCATCGGCCTTGCCGTCGTCATCACCGAAGGCATCCCGGTCCAGGATTCGGCGTACTTCTGGCAGTACAACGTCGACAACGGCCACAAGACCCGCATCATCGGCCCGAACTGCCCCGGCCTCATCAGCCCGGGAAGGTCCAACGCCGGAATCATCCCGGCCACGATCGCGCCTACCGCCGGCAAGATCGGCCTGGTCAGCAAGAGCGGCACCCTGACGTACCAGATGATGTACGAGCTGCGTGACATCGGGTTTTCCACCGCGGTCGGGATCGGCGGGGACCCCGTCGTGGGCACCACGCACATCGACTGCCTCGCGGCTTTTGAGGCTGACCCGGAGACCGTCGCGATCGTCATGATCGGCGAGATCGGTGGCGACGCCGAGGAACGGGCGGCCGACTACATCAAGACCAGCGTCACCAAGCCGGTGGTCGGCTACGTCGCGGGCTTCACCGCCCCCGAGGGTAAGACGATGGGCCATGCCGGCGCGATCGTGTCGGGCTCCTCCGGGACAGCGCAGGCGAAGCAGGAGGCATTGGAGGCCGCCGGCGTGCGGGTCGGGAAGACGCCGTCCGCCACGGCCGAGCTCATGCGCGAGCTCATGCTGAAGCTCTGAGCCCGAGTCTGAGCCCGAGCCCTCGCTCCTGCCTGCGTCCGCTGTTCTGCACAGGGCCGCCGCGTAGGCGAGCGGACGCAAGCGGTGGACATGTGGCGGGCCGGCGCGGCGTGCCGCCGTGCGGTGGGCGGATCTGGCTGGGAGAGTCCGAGGGCCATGACCGAGACGCTCTCCCGCCCCTCGCGGGTCCCCCTCCCGAGGCCGGCCCGCACGACCGGCCAGCGCGCCGGCCGGCCCTTGCAGAGCGGCGCCGTTGCCGCGCTGTGGGCGGCGCTGGCCGGGCTGGTCGCCGTGGCGCTGCCGGTCCTGCTCTTTTGGGCGACCGACGGGCGCGCGGGTTCCGGTGCCGGCGAGGCGCTACGGGCAGCGGGGCAGGTGTGGCTCGTCGGGCACTCCACGTCACTTGAGGTTCCCGGCGGCACGCTCGGCCTCTCGCCATTGGGGCTCGCACTGCTGCCGCTCGTTGCGCTAGTCCGGGCCGGTGCCCACGCGGCACGCGATTGCCGGACCGCCACGCTGCGCGACGCGGTCACCCTGACCGGCGCCGTCGCGGGTCCCTACGCTGTCCTGGCCACCGTCGTCGCCGGCGTCACTGCGTCCTCCCAGGTCCGCCCGGTGCCACTCCAGGCGCTGGCCGGGGCCTTCCTGCTCGGCCTGCTCGGCGCCGGCGTCGGCATCGTGCGGACCGCCCGGCTGGTGCCGGTTGTGAAGGACCGGCTCAGCGACCGCGCGGTCCGGCTGGTGACTGCGACGGCGGCAGCGCTGGCGGTCCTTTTCGGTGCCGGCGCACTGCTGGTCGGCGTCTCCCTTGCGGTCCACGTGGGTCGCGCCGCGGACCTCACCGGCGCGACGGCCCCCGGCCCCATCGCCGGGGTCGCCCTACTGGTGCTGGGGGTGGCGCTCGTGCCCAACGCGGTCATCTGGGGCACGTCCTATCTCGTCGGCACCGGGTTCGCCGTGGGGGTTGGCACTGCGGTCGGTCCGTTCAGCACCACCCTTGGCGCGGTCCCCGCGTTTCCGCTGCTTGCCGCGCTGCCGGGCGGCGCGCCGCCGCTGGCCGGTGGCCTGGCAGCCCTGGTCGTGCCGCTGGTTGCCGGCGGTGTCGCTGGTCTGCTGGTCGTACGCCGGCTCGGCCCGGCTTCCTGGTGGCAGGCTGCCGGTGAGGCCGCCCTGGTGGGTCCGTGCGCGGGCTTTGTCCTGGCCGCGATGGCGCTGCTCAGCGGCGGGCCGCTCGGCGACGGCCGTCTCGCGCAGGTTGGCCCGTCGGCGTGGCGCCTTGGACTGGTGGCGGCCTTGGAGCTGGCCGTGGCGGCGGCCGCCGTCGGCGCGCTCCTGGTCGGGCGCAGGAGCCGCAGCTAGCTCGCCGGGCTCGGAAAGACGGTCGGGAACTGCGTCGGCAGGTGGCTGATCGTGGTGCTGGCGACGGCGAGGACGATAATGAAGACCACGACGATCAGCACGATGACGACCAACGACACAACTCCGGCGATGATCCCGGCCAGTGCAAACCCGTCGCCCTGCTCACCGGTCTGGCGGATCTGCCGACGGGCGATGATGCCGGTCACCAGCGCGGCCGGCGTGAAGACGAAGATCAGAACCAACGACGCGATCGCGAGGGTGTTCGTCGGGCGCGCGTAGCCGGGCGGCGGTGGCCCCCAGCCGGGCTGCGGACCGGCTGGGGGTGGACCCCAGCCCGGCTGCTGGCCGGGAGGTGGCCCGTAGCCCGCAGGCGGGTTGTCGGGCGGCGGGCGGTAGCCGGGCGAGGACTGGCCCGGCGCCGCGTAGGGGTCATCAGGTCCGGTCACCGCTGTCAGGCCTTGACGACGACGGTCTTGAGGATCTTGTCAGCGAAGGTCTGCTTCTTGGCGTCCCACAACGGCCAGAGAAAGCCGACGTAGCAGGGGATCCCGTCGACGATGTGTGTGAAGGCCCGGCCGATCGAGAGACCGACGCCGAGCACCTGGCCGTCCTGCTCCTTCAGGCACTTCAGCCCCAACACCTTCTTGCCGATCGTCTGGCCGGTCTTGCCCTGCTCGGCGAGATTCCAGAACACGAAGCCGATGGCGCCGAGGTAGCCGATCACGGACAGCAGCCCACCGGTGGCCCCCCCGATGGCGGCGCCGATGCCGATGAACAAGAACTCGATCACAAGGACCGGGATGGCGTCGATGAGGGCGGCGCCGACCCGGCTGCCCCAACTGGCCAGCTCCGGGCCCTGCCAGGCACCGGCAGCTGGCGCACCGTACGCCGGCTGGCCGTACGCCGGTTGGCCGTACGCGGGCGGGTCCGAGGCGGGCGGTCCGTATCCCTGCACGGGAGGGGTCGGCTCACCTGCGGCCGGGCCGAAAGGGTCTGCGGGAGTGGTCACTGGTCCTCCAGGAGGGGCCGGGTGGTGCGATGCAGTCATGCGGTCGGCAGCATCCAACCGCGTCGGCGCCCCAGATGTGGGGATTGAATCGAACCAGTTGCTCAGAGCAAGCCGCTCCGGCTCAGCTGCCACACCTGCGAGGCTGCCAGGGCGAGCAACAGACCCGCGGTGCGCCAGCGTGAAGACACGCGGTCGAAGGCCGGTCGCAGGGCCGGCAGCAGGATCACCAGTGGCGCCGCCAGCACGAGCAGGGGCCCGGCGCGCAGGGCGCCGGGCAGGTCGCCGTGCCCGAGCGCGAGCGCGGCCGTCGTCGACCCGCAGAACGGGCACGGCAGGCCCGTCGTGGCCCGGAGCGGGCAGGCCAGCAGGGGTGCGCCTGCGGTGTGAGCGGCGACGAGCGCGGCCCCGGCGAGGGCGACGGCCACGAGGCGCCTGAACAGGGCGCGCACGGCTCCCGGAGGCAGCGCGGCAAGAGGCACAGGGCCATCCTGCAGCACCGACTGGGCCCCCGCATGCGGCTCGGTAGAGTCGTCGCCTCACCCGCAAGCCCACGGAGGACCCGTCTTGCCCGCGCGCCTCGTCGTGCTCGCCTCCGGCGAGGGCACCGTCCTGCAGGCCCTGCTGGACGCGGCCGCGGACCCGTCGTACGGCGCGGTCGTGGTGGCAGTCGGTACCGACCGCCCCGGAGTCCGGGCGCTGGAGCGGGCCGCCGACAGCGGGGTGCCGACGTTCACCGTCGCTCTGGCCGACTTCGCGATGCGCGAGCAGTGGGACACGGCCTATGCCGATGCTGTCGCCACGCACGAGCCGGACCTCGTTGTCTGCGCGGGCTTCATGAAGGTCCTCGGAGCGGGGTTCCTGGCCCGCTTCGGTGGCCGGGTGGTCAATACCCACCCGGCACTGCTGCCCAGCTTTCCCGGCGCCCACGCCGTCCCCGACGCTTTGGCCTACGGGGTCAAGATCACCGGGACGACGGTGCACCTGGTCGACGAGGGTGTGGACACGGGGCCGATCGTTGCGCAGGAGGCCGTCCCGGTGCTGGCAGACGACACCGAGGACACCCTGCACGCCCGCATCAAGAACGTCGAGCGCCGGCTCTACGTCGACGTCGTCGGGCGCCTCGCCCGGCACGGCTGGAAGCTCGAGGGAAGGACCGTCGTACTCCCATGACCACTCAGATCCCGGTGAAGCGGGCCCTCATCAGCGTCTACGACAAGACCGGTCTGGAAGAGCTCGGCCAGGGGCTCATGGCCGTAGGCGTGCAGGTCGTCTCGACCGGCTCGACGGCCGCGCGGCTGCGCGAGGCGGGCGTCGACGTGACAGCGGTGGACGAGCTGACCGGCTTCCCCGAGTGCCTGGACGGACGGGTGAAAACGCTGCACCCCAGGGTCCATGCCGGGATCCTGGCCGACCGCCGACTCGACGATCACGTCAAACAGCTGGCCGAGCTGGGGGTTCTGCCTTTCGAGCTCGTCGTCGTCAACCTGTACCCCTTCGCCGACACCGTGGAGAGCGGCGCCACCCCCGACGAGTGCGTGGAACAGATCGACATTGGCGGCCCGACCATGGTCCGCGCCGCGGCCAAGAACCACCCGTCGGTCGCGGTCGTGGTCGACCCGTCCTCCTACGCCGAGGTCCTCACGGCTGTCACCGCCGGCGGCTTCACCTTCGAGCAGCGCCGTCGCCTCGCCTCGCTCGCCTTCCAGCACACCGCCTCCTATGACGTCGCGGTCGCTTCCTGGTTCGGCTCGGCGTACGACGCGAGCGACGCCGTCGAGGGCTTCCCTGCCTTCCTCGGCGCGACCTGGGCGCGGTCCGACGTCCTGCGGTACGGCGAGAACCCCCACCAGCAGGCCGCTTTGTACGTGAGCCCTACGGCAGGCGACTCACTCGCCACCGCAGAACAGCTGCACGGCAAGCAGATGTCCTACAACAACTACGTCGACACCGACGCCGCCCTGCGCGCGGCCAACGACTTCGCGGCGCCCACCGTCGCGATCATCAAGCACGCCAACCCCTGCGGCATCGCCTCTGGAGACGATGTTGCGGACGCGCACCGCAAGGCCCACGGGTGCGACCCGGTGTCGGCCTTCGGCGGGGTCATCGCCGTCAACCGGCCGGTGTCGCTGGCGATGGCCGAGCAGGTCGCCGACGTGTTCACCGAGGTCATCGTCGCTCCCGACTACGAGGACGGCGCCGTGGAGGTGCTTTCGCGCAAGCCGTCGATCCGGGTGCTGCGGACCACTGGTCATGGTGGCCGCGGGCTGGAGTTCCGGCAGGTCTGCGGTGGCGTCCTGGTGCAGCAGGCGGACGAGGTCACGGCGCCGGGCGACGACCCGTCTGCCTGGACCTTGCAGGCGGGCGTACCGGCGAGCCCCGAGCTGCTCGCCGACCTCGAGTTTGCCTGGCGGGCTGTGCGGGCCGTCAAGAGCAACGCCATCCTGCTGGCCTCGGGCGGGGCCACGGTGGGTGTCGGCATGGGGCAGGTCAACCGCGTCGACGCGGCCCGCCTGGCCGTCGCCAGGGCCGCGGAGCGGGCCCAGGGCGCGGTCGCCGCGTCCGACGCCTTCTTCCCGTTCGCCGACGGCCTGCAGGTGCTGCTGGACGCCGGCGTCCGCGCCGTCGTGGAGCCGGGCGGGTCGGTCCGCGACGCCGAGGTCGTCGCCGCCGCTGCAGCCGCCGGCGCGACGCTCTACTTCACCGGCACCCGCCACTTCGCCCACTGAGCATGACGGGCCCGGACCTGACGAGGGTCGACTGGTCGCGCGAGGAGCGCGAGGGCCAGACCTGGACCGATGCGCGACTTGTTCGGGCTGACCTGTCCGAGGCTGTGCTGCGCCGGTGCACGTTCGAGCGTTGCGACCTGTCCGGCGCCGACCTGGCCGGAGCAGTCTTCGACAGTTGCGCCTTCCTCGGCTGCCGTTTCGAGCGGACCCGCTTGTTCGCGACGGTGCTGCGCGGCTGCAAGCTGACCGGTTCGTTGCTTTCGGGTACCGACGCCAGGGGGCTGGTCGCCGAGGAGGGCGACTGGTCCTATCTCGTCGCCCGCGGCACGGACCTGCGCAAGGTGCGGCTGGTCGGTATGCGGCTGGTGGAGGCTGACCTGTGTGACGCGGATCTGCGGGAGGCGGACCTGTCAGGGGCGGACCTGTCGCACGCCCGGCTGCGCAACGCGCGGCTCCGCGGCGCCGACCTGCGTGGCGCGCGGCTGGACGGTTGCGATGTTGAAAGTGTCGACTGGGCCGGTGTGCGGATCGACCTCGCGCAGGCGGTCCTGCTGGCACAGGCCCGCGGCGCCCTCGTCGACCCCTGACCGCTGCGCCGAAAGCGTCAGCTGTCGGGCTTCAGGGCGATCATCACGACGGCGGCGACGACCAGGCCGACCGTGGTGACGACGGCGCCGACGTTGCGGCGGTGCCGGGCCTCGTCGTTGTCGTACCACTGGGCCGCGGCCGGGTCGACCTCACCGGTTGCCGTCAGCCCCTGCTGGCGCAGGGCCCGGTCGGCGAGCGCCTTGCGCAAGAAGACGAACAGCACCAGCACCGCGAGCAACGGGAAGGCCAGCCGCGTCGGGGAGGAGCCGGTGGCCGCGAAGACGATCGCGAGCGGCAGGCAGATGGCGGGCGCCACCACCACGGACTGGCGCAGCGGCCAGGCCTTAGCCCGGACGTCGTCGTACACCCATGCGCGGTGGGCGGGGCCGAGCCGCCAGCCGAACAGGCGGTAGGCGAGCAGCTGTAGCAGCGGGGGGGACGGCACGAAACAAGACTAGGAGGAGCAGCCGATCACGGCCGGCCCGACTAAGATCTGGGGCCGTGACTGCCCGACTGCTGCCCGGTGCCCCTGTGGCCGACGCCGTCTACGCCGATCTGGTCCCGCGCATCGCCGCGCTGGTCGCCGCGGGTCACCCACCGGGCCTCGGCACCGTGCTGGTCGGGGACGACAGCGCTAGCGCGGGGTATATCGGCATGAAGATGGCCAAGGCCGTCGAGCTCGGGCTCACCAGTCCCCATCGACAGCTACCGGCGACAGCGACGACGGCTGATGTCGTGGCCGCCATCCGCGAGCTCAACGACGACCCTTCCGTCGACGCGATGCTCGTCCAGCACCCGACTCCGCCGCAGGTGGACTTCGAGGCGGCCTTGATCGAGATGGACCCCGACAAGGACGTCGACGGCCTGCACCCGGTCAACATGGGCCGGCTTGCCCTGTCGATGCCCGGGCCGGTTCCTTGTACACCAGCGGGTATCGAGGCGCTGCTCGCCCATTACGCAATCCCGGTGGCCGGCCGCGAGGTCTGCATCCTCGGGCGCGGTACGACACTCGGCCGGCCGCTGGCCCTGCTCCTGACGCAGAAGCGGGACACCGCAAACGCCGCGGTCACCGTGGTGCACACCGGTGTGAAAAACTGGCCGGACTACACGCGTCGGGCCGAGATTGTGATCGCGGCAGCCGGTGTCCCCGGGATCCTTCGACCCGAGCACATCCGCCCTGGCGTGACGGTCATCGGTGGCGGCGTGCGCTACGAGGGCAAGAAACTGCTCCCCGACGTCGACGAGACGTGCAACGAGGTGGCCGGCGCCATCACTCCGCGGCTCGGTGGTGTGGGGCCGACGACGGTGGCAATGCTGTTCCGCAACTGCGTTGAGGCGGCCGAGCGTCGCGTCAGGTAGGCGTGAGGCGTGGCTGGCCGTCGGGCATCAGTTGGGCGAAGACGAAGATCGTGGGCTTGACGCGGTCCGGCGCGTAGCGCTGGTGCAGGACGCCAGCCCGGTACAGGATCGGCGAGAAGCCGAAATGGGCCGGGTCGGCCTGGTGGCCGTAGACGCAGTGCTGGAACTTGCGACGGTCCAGGGCCGCGCGGATCTTGGTGATGGTGTTGCAGCGGAAGCGGACCGGGAACACATCCGCCTCGCCGCGGGGCGAGCGGTACATCCGCTGTACCAGCCCGGCGTGGATCCGGTTCGGCAGCGCCCGCGCAGCCAACCCGAAGTAGCTGTGCGAGTTGGTGGTGCGCAGGGCCAGGTAGCCGCCTGGCCTTAGCACGCGCCGGCACTCGTCGAAGAACACCTCTGGGTGCTCCACGTGCTCGAGCACGTAGTCTCCGACAAGCACATCGACGGAGCCAGCAGGGACCGGCCACGTGCCGTCCGGCTCGATGACGTGGAACTCGTCCACGAAGGGGTTCGCCGAGGCCCCGGGATCGACGTCCAAGCCGATCAGCCGGTCCGAGAGGCCTTTCAGGGTGCGCAGCCGCCGGCGGGTCGGGATCAGCTCGTCGGTGTGCCCACCCCTCCCGCAGCCTACGTCGAGCACGACCGATGATGGCTCGATGAGCGAGCGCACCCGGGTATAGAAGACGACCACCTGGTCGGCGTCGGTGTAGCCGCCGAAGTGGGCCTCCGGGTACCAATGCGTCTTTGGATCGTCCCGCGTTCGCATACGCACCCCTGCTGCCGCCGCAAGCTCGAATGTTCGCCCTGGGCTGGCTTTGGAGGCACGGCCAAAATGGCGCACACGACGTCACGCGGATGCAGTAGGGCGCGCCTTGGCAAGGGGTGCTCAGCCGGCCTGCAGCGCCTCGGCCCCGACGTCGACCGGAAACGGGCGCACCACCCCGATACTGATCACCTCGTTGGCGAGCCGAGCCCGGCGGTTGACGCCCTCGACGATCCGGAATTTCTGATAGAGCCGTAGCAGGTGCTGCTTGACGGCGGCTTCGGTGACCACGAGCTCGAGGCCGATGTCCTTGGCCGTTGTCGGAACCACGAACGCGTCCTGCTGCAAGGCGGGACGGCACAGAGCGGTCAGCACCTCCACCTCACGGCGCGTCAGGTCCGGTGCGGAGAGACGGCGAAGCTCCACCGTGTCGTCGGTCCCGTCTACGGCGGCAAGACCGAGAACGCGGGCGCGGGCCACCCCGAACGACACGACATCGCCCTCGCTCAGGACGCGACGACAGACTGGGCGGCCGTTGACCCGGGTGCCGTTGGTCGACAGTCCCAGATCGGAGACGTAAACGTGGATACCGCGACGTACGATCTCGGCGTGCAGCCTGGACACGCTGGGGTCGACCAGCGCGATGTCCACCCCTTTTCCGCGCCCCACGGTGGTGGTGCCGTCGCTGAGCTCAAACCTCTCACCGGTCTCCTCCAGGAGGAGGTGCGGGGTCTGCACGATCAGCCCTCTCTCGCGAACGGTCCGTCAGGTCGCTGTAGTGACTACCCGTGAGGCGCGGGACCACACCCGGCGGGCTGGGTAGGGTGGCCGAAGGGGAGGCTCAGTCAGATGAGGCTCAGTCAGATGAGTGACCTGTGAAGGTGAGCCTGCGCGAGGCGCCCACGCTGCTCGTGCTCGCCGTCCTGGCAACGGGCCTGGTGGCTGTCGCCGGTCATGCCTGGCGGCACGGGACCCAGCTCATGGGCGGGTCACTCCTGCTGGCAGCCGGGTTGCGGATCGCGCTGCCGACCCGTCAGGCGGGGCTGCTCGTCGTACGCGGTCGTGCTTTCGACGCGGCGGTGCTGCTCGCGATGGGGTTGGCGCTCGTGGCGCTGGCGACCTCCATCCCGACGTCCTGACCGGCGCCCGTAGGCTCCTGCGGCAGACCAGGCCTGTTCCACCAGCCCCTTGATGCATCGGAGCGCCACCCCCAATGTCACGCAGCCCCGTCAACGTCACGGTCACCGGCGCTGCCGGCCAGATCGGCTACGCCCTGCTCTTTCGCATCGCAGCCGGCCACCTGCTGGGACCTGACGTCCCGGTGCGGCTGAGGCTGCTGGAGATCGCGCCAGCACTCAAAGCGGCCGAGGGCACCGCGATGGAGCTCGACGACTGCGCCTTCCCGCTGCTCACCGGCATCGACGTCACCGACGACCTGAAGACGGCCTTCGACGGCGCCAACGTCGGCCTTCTCGTCGGCGCCCGCCCGCGCACCGCCGGGATGGAGCGCGGCGACCTGCTCGCCGCCAACGGCGGCATCTTCGGGCCGCAAGGCAAGGCCATCAACGATCACGCAGCCGGCGACGTGCGGATCCTCGTCGTCGGCAACCCGGCCAACACCAACGCTCTCATCGCCCAGCAGCACGCCCCCGACGTCCCAGCGGACCGCTTCACCGCGATGACCCGCCTTGACCACAACCGCGCGCTCTCGCAGCTCGCCGCCAAGCTCGAGGTAGCGGTCACCGAGATCGAGCACATGACGATCTGGGGCAACCACTCTGCGACGCAGTACCCAGACCTCTACACGACACAGGTGGCTGGAAGCAGCGCGGCCGACCAGGTGGACGAGGCCTGGCTGAAGGACACCTTCATCCCGACGGTAGCCAAGCGCGGCGCGGCCATCATCGAGGCGCGCGGCGCTTCCTCGGCCGCCAGTGCGGCCAACGCGGCCATCGACCACGTCTTCGACTGGGTCAACGGCACTGCGTGGACGTCCTCGTCGGTGGTCTCCGACGGCTCCTACGGCGTCCCCGCTGGCCTGATCAGCTCGTTCCCCTGCCGCTCCGTCAGCGGGAGCTGGGAGATCATCCAGGGCGTCCATATCAACGACTTCTCGCGCTCCAAGATCGACGCTTCTACGCAAGAGCTGGGCGAGGAGCGCGACGCCGTACGCGAGCTCGGCCTGATCTGACCCTGACATCTTCCAAGAGGAGCTCACCCAGCATGGCGAAGATCAAGGTCAAGAACCCGATCGTGGAGATGGACGGGGACGAGATGACGCGGATCATCTGGTCGTTCATCAAGGAGCAGCTGATCCTGCCCTACCTCGACGTCGACCTGTTGTACTACGACCTGTCGATCGAGAACCGCGACGCAACAGACGACCAGGTCACGGTGGACTCGGCCGAGGCCACCAAGCAGCACGGCGTCGCCGTCAAGTGCGCGACTATCACGCCGGACGAGGCGCGGGTCGAGGAGTTCGGCCTGAAGCAGATGTGGAAGTCGCCGAACGGCACCATCCGCAACATCCTGGGCGGGGTCATCTTCCGCGAGCCCATCGTCATCTCCAACATCCCGCGCCTGGTGCCGGGCTGGACCAAGCCGATCATCATCGGCCGGCACGCCTTCGGCGACCAGTACCGCGCGACGGACCTGGTCGTGCCGGGCGAGGGAACGCTGACGCTGACCTTCACCCCCAAGGACGGCGGCGAGCCGCTCGAGCTCAAGGTCTTCGACTTCCCGGGCGGCGGGGTCGCGATGGCGATGTACAACCTGGACGCCTCGATCCGCGATTTCGCCCGGGCCTCCCTCCGCTACGGCCTGGACCGGGGCCTGCCGGTCTACCTGTCGACCAAGAACACCATCCTGAAGGCCTACGACGGCCGCTTCAAGGACCTGTTCGCCGAGGTCTTCGAGGCCGAGTTCAAGCCCGCTTTCGACGCAGCCGGCATCACCTACGAGCACCGCCTCATCGATGACATGGTGGCTGCCGCCCGGAAGTGGGAGGGCGGCTACGTCTGGGCCTGCAAGAACTATGACGGCGACGTGCAGTCCGACACGGTGGCACAGGGCTTCGGCTCGCTCGGCCTCATGACGTCGGTCCTCATGACCCCGGACGGCAAGACCGTCGAGGCGGAGGCTGCGCACGGCACGGTCACCCGCCACTACCGCGAGCACCAGAAGGGCAATCCGACGTCGACCAACCCGATCGCGTCGATCTTCGCCTGGACCCAGGGACTCTCCCACCGCGGCAGGATGGACGGCACCCCGGAGGTCACGGCCTTCGCCGAGACCCTGGAGAAGGTCTGCGTCCAGACCGTCGAACAAGGAGCCATGACAAAGGATCTAGCCCTGCTCATCGGCCGCGACCAGCCCTACCAGAGCACCGAGGAGTTCCTCGCCGCTATCAAGGGCAACCTGGAAAAGGCGATGGCCTGAGGCCCCGTCAGGCCTACCGGGCGCCGCGCACCGCCGCGTGGCGCCGTGCGGCTTTCGCGCTGTTCAGCGTTGCCGCCGGAACCAACGTCCCGACCCCCCTGCTGCTCGTCTACCGGGACCGGCTCGACCTCTCGCCCGAGACGCTCACGGCCGTCTTCGGCGTCTACGCGGCGGGTCTCGTCCCGGCGCTGCTCCTTGCCGGGCCGCTTTCCGACCGCCTCGGCCGGCGCGCCGTGGTCCTTCCGTTCATCGTGCTGGCGGGGGCCGCCTCGCTCTTGTTCATCCCGGCAGCGGGCTCGCTGCCCCTGCTGTTTGTCGCGCGGTGGCTGCAGGGGGTGGTGAGCGGGACCGTCTTCAGTGTCGGCAGCGCGTGGCTCGTCGAACTGTCCAAGGACGACGCTTTCGGAGCAGGGGGGCGGCGGGCGGCGGTCGCGATGACAGCCGGCTTCTCGCTCGGCCCGTTGACGGCAGGATTTCTGGCGGAGTATGCCCCCGCTCCGACGACGCTGCCCTACCTGCTGCACGTCGCCGTGGTGGTGTTCGGGTTTGTCGCCGCTCTGCACCTACCGGAGACCGTGCTGGGCGGGCCAGGGTCGCTGCCTCCCGGTCAGACCCGGCGCAAGACCAGGGTGATCCGGCCGGGCGAGGGGATGCGGTTCGCGACGGTGGTGGCCCCGGTCGCGGTCTGCGTCTATGCCTTCCCCACGGTCATCATTTCGGCCCTGCCGCTGCTGGTGCGCCTGCCAGGCGACGGCGTGCTGTTCACCGGGGTGCTGGCGGGGCTGACGCTCGGGGCAGGGACAGTGACGGCTCCGCTGCAGCGCCAGCTGGGCACCTGGACGACCGTCCTCGGTTTGGCCTGTGGCGCTATCGGCTACGCGCTCACCGCTGCTGCTGCCCACACGGGGCTGGTTGCCGTCCTCGTTCCCGCCGCGGTCCTGCTCGGGGCAGGCGGTGGCCTGTGCCTGGCCGCCGGGATCTCGCTGGTGGCCCGGCTCGCAGTGCCCCAGCGGTTGGGGACCCTTTCCTCGGCCTTCTACGCGCTGGCCTACCTCGGCTTTGCCGCGCCCTTTGCTACGGCGTTCGCCGCCAAGCACGGAGGACCGGTGCGCCCGCTGCTCGCAGCCAGCCTGCTCGTCGGGCTGCTCGGCGTCCGGCTGGTGCCGGTGGCCCGTCGCGGCGACGGATGACGCCCACGTCTTAGGCTCACTGCGTGGACCAACCTCCTGATGCTCTGGCGCGGCCCTACGCCCGGACCGCGCCCTGAACGCAACTGTCGTCAACATCCTCATTGTCCTGGCGCTCGTCCTGGTCGAGGGGTTGTTCGTTGGCGCGGAGATCGCCCTCATCTCGCTGCGCGAGTCCCAGGTGCGCCAGCTCGCCGGCAAGGGCAAGCAGGGACAACGGCTGGCCAAGCTGATCAACGACCCCAACCGGTGGCTCGCCTCCGTCCAGGTCGGCGTCACACTGACAGCGTTGCTGTCGTCGGCGGTCGGCGCCGTGACGCTCTCGGCGGATGCCAAGGACGCGCTCGTGGAGCAGGGGGTGGGCCAGCGGCTGGCCGGCTTCCTCGGGGTCTTCGGGGTCACCCTCGTCATCGCCTACGTCACCCTGGTGGTCGGGGAGCTGGTGCCCAAACGGCTCGCTCTGCAGCGCGCGGAGAGCGTTGCGCAGCTGGCGGCGGCGCCGCTCGACCGGATCGCGTCACTCCTGCGGCCGGTCATCTGGCTGCTCAGCAGGAGCACCGACCTCGTCGTACGCCTGCTCGGTGGTGACCCTGGTGCCAAGCGTGAGGCCATCAGCGAGGAGGAGCTTCGGGGGCTCGTCGCCGCCCATGAATCCCTGACCAAGGACGAGCGCAAGTTGATCGACGAGGTCTTCGCCGCGGGCGAGCGCCAGCTGCGGGAGGTGATGGTGCCGCGCACCGAGGTGGCCTTCCTCGACGCCGGCATAAGCGTCGCGCGGGCGGCCAAGCTGACCGCGTCCGCGCCCCACTCGCGCTACCCGGTGGTGCGCAGCTCGCAGGACGACGTCATCGGCTTCGTCCACGTACGTGACCTGCTCCTGCTGCCTGCTGCCGAGGCGCGCACCCAGAAGGTTGGCGAGGTCACGCGAGAGGTGAAGCAGCTGCCCGACACCAAGAAAGTGCTGCCGAGCCTGTCGGAGATGCGCCGCGGAGGGCACCACCTCGCCATCGTCATCGATGAGTACGGCGGCACCGCGGGCATCGTCACGCTCGAGGACCTCATCGAGGAGGTCATCGGCGACATCCGCGACGAGTACGACGCCGAGGAGAGCGGCGCCCTGCACTCGCACGGCGGAGAGGTGGAGGTCGACGGGTTGCTCAACCTCGACGAGGTCCACGAGCAGACCGGCGTGCGGCTGCCCGACGGCGCCTACGAGACCCTCGCCGGCTACCTCATGGCCTGTCTCGGCCATGTGCCGCGCAAGGGCGAAGCGGTGGAGGCCGTCGGGCACCGGCTCGAGGTCACCGAGCTGGACGGGCGCCGGGTCTCGCGCGTGCGGGTCAGCCCGATCGTCGGCGAGGAGCAGACCGCGTGAGCCGCGAGATGCACAACGCCTACGCCAGCCCGGCCGACGTCGAGAAGACGTTCGCAGCGCTGTCCGGCGAGCAGTGGCCGCTGGAGAAGGCGCGCGTCCTGGCCGACGGCAGCATCCTCATCTCGCGCCAGGAGGGCCCGGACGGCAGCGTCGTCATCGTGACATCGCGGGCCCTCCCGGACGGCGTCCCGGGCTTCCTGGAGCGGTTCCTCCCGCGCGACGGCCGTGCGGTCCAGACCGACAGCTGGGGCCCGGCCCGGCCTGACGGGGTGCGGTCGGGGACCTGGCAGGCCGACATCCCCGGCGCCCCGGCCCAGGTCAGCGGCACGATGCGTCTCGAGCCCGCGGCGGGTGGCTGCACCTACCTCATCGATGGCACGGTGACGGTCAAGGTCCCCATCATCGGCGGCAAGGCCGAGTCGTTCATCGTGGACCTGACCTCCAAGCTGACCGACAAGGAGGCGCGGGTGCTTGTCGGGATGCTCAGCTGACCCGGCGGGCGACCCGTCGGGTCAGCTCCTTGACGATCCCGCCGACCAGCGGACGGGTGATCAGGCCGCGACCGAGCCCGACCTCGACCAGCGCGTCGAACGCCCCTGGCGAACGGCTGCACGCAAGCACCCCTGCATCGACGATCCCCGGACGCTGCGTCAGCCGGGTCAGCAGCGTCGTGTGGCGCAGGTGGGTGCCCAGCTCGCGGACCAGGGCGCGGGAGTACGCCGAGCCCGCGTCACCCTCGCCGACGGCCGCCGCGCCGGCCAGCCGGCCTGACAGCAGCGCGTAGAAGATCCCTTCGCCGGTTAGCGGGTTGACCAGCGAGAGCGCGTCGCCTGCCAGCAGGACGCGGCCGGCCGGCTGCCTCGGGCGTGCGGTCGACAGCGGCAGCTTGTGGCTGACGAGCCGGGTCGCCGCAGTGCCCGGCAACAGCTCAGCCAGGCGGCCGTGCAGCTCGGCCCGGCCGCCGCGCGGCGAACGGCGCAGCGACGGCAGGAGCATCCCGAAGCCGACGTTGCTGGTGCCGTCACCCGCGTCGAACCGCCAGGCGTACGCCGGCCAGTCGCGACCGTCCATGACGATCACCTGCTCCGGCGCGCCCTCTGGCGAGGCCGCGTAGCCGCGCACGGCGACGGCCATCGCCGCGTCTGGCTGGCGGCCAAGCCGCAGCTCCCGGCGGACGACCCCGTTGGCGCCGTCGGCGCCGACGACGACGCGGGCGCGCACTTGCGCGTCGATCACAACCTCATCGGCGCGCACGTCGAGGCTGCGCACGGTGCGCCGGACCAGCACGGCGCCGCGCGCGACGGCCGCGTCGACCAGCCGGGCGTCGAAGACCTCGCGCGGCACGACGTAGTCCGGCCGCCGCAGCGGTGCAGCGACCTGTTCGCCGGACGGGGAGTGGATGCGCAGCCGGGTCACCGGCACCCGGTCGGCCAGCACGTGGGCGGCGCCAAGGCGGGCCAGCTCGTCGAGGGCGTGCGGGGCGATGCCGTCCCCGCAGCACTTGTCGCGGGGGAACGACGCCCGGTCGACCAGCAGGACGGCGGCGCCCGGAGCGGTCCGCAACGCCGAGAGGGCGGCGGCTGCTCCCGCCGGGCCGGCGCCAACCACAACGACGTCCCAGAGCCGGTCGGCCGGCTTGTCGCCCATGCCCGTCACGCTGCCACAGTCTGCTGCCGCAGGCCGGGTGCGGCATCCGGTGACGCGGTGGAAGGATGCTCGGCATGTCACCGCTGCACTCTGCTCGCCCTCGCGTCCTGTCGGGCATCCGCCCCACGGGCGAGAGCTTTCAGCTCGGCAACTACGTCGGAGCCGTGCGGCACTGGGCGGGGATGCAGGACGAGAGTGATTGCTTTTTCTTCCTGGCCGACCTGCACGCCCTCACCGCAGTCCCGGACCCGGCCCACCTGCGGCGCCGCACCCGGGAGTCGACCGCCGAACTGCTTGCGATGGGGGTCGACCCGGACCGCAGCGCTGTGTTCGTGCAGAGCCACGTACGCGAGCACACTGAGCTCGGCTGGGTGCTCGGCTGCCTGACCGGCTTCGGCGAGGCCTCGCGGATGACGCAGTTCAAGGACACGGGAGGCGGCTCGGTCGGGCTGTTCACCTATCCGGTCCTGCAGGCGGCGGACATCTTGATGTACCAAGCCGACGAGGTGCCGATCGGTGAGGACCAGAGACAGCACCTGGAGCTGACCCGCGACCTCGCGCAGCGCTTCAACGCACGCTACGGCGACACGTTCACTCTCCCGGCGGCCTACGCCGGCAAGGCGGGCGAGCGCATCAAGGACCTACAGGACCCGACCCGGAAGATGAGCAAGAGCATCGGCGGCGCGGGCACGGTGTGGGTCCTGGACGAGCCCAAGGCCATCGTGAAGAAGATGAAGAGCGCGGTGACGGACGCCGAGCGCGACGTGCGTGCGAGCGAGGCCAAGCCGGGTATCAGCAACTTACTGACCATCTTGTCCCTCGCCACAGGCAAGGCAGTCCCGGAGCTCGAGAAGGCCTATGAGGGCAAGGGTTACGGTGAGTTCAAGGCAGATGTCGCCGAGGCGGTAGTCGAGCTCTTCGCTCCCGTGCGAGAGCGCTACGCCGAGCTGGTCGCCGACCCGGCCCACCTGGACGCCGTGCTTGTCGACGGCGCGTCCCGGGCACGTGAGGTGGCCGCGGACACGATGTCGGCGGTCCGTGAGCGAGTCGGGCTGCTGGCCCCGGCTTGATGGCGTCGTTGCCATGACCGGCCGTGACATCGGGGTCGCTATCGGCATCCCGGAGCCGTACCTGAGCGAGTTGCAGCGCTGGCGCGAGCGGCTCGGTGACCCCAACGCAGGCGACATCCCGCCGCACATCACCCTCTTGCCGCCGACCAGGCTGGCCACCGCGGACCTCACCGAGGTTGAGGAGCACCTGCGGACACTTGCAGCACGCGAGCGGTCGTTCCCCTTGCACCTGCGCGGCTCCGGGACCTTTCGTCCGGTCTCGCCCGTCGTCTTCGTCACGCTCGCCCGCGGCATCAGCGACTGCGAGCGGCTGGAGAAGCAGGTCCGCTCGGGGCCGCTGGCCCGCGCGAGCGCCTTCCCCTACCACCCGCACGTCACTGTCGCCCACGACGTGGGAGATCCCCTGCTGGACAGGGCCTATGCGGCGCTGTCGTCGTACGACGCGCAGTTCTCCGTCTGGGGTCTCACGCTTTTTGAGCGAGGACACGACGGGGTGTGGCGTCCCCAGCGTGACTTCCCCTTCGGCCAGGACGGCCTCCCCGGGCCGGTCGAGGGTGCCCCCCGTGATGTCGGGTAGGGCCTTCGCCGTGACCGCTGTGAAGACCCTTGTTCCGCGTGCGCGCGCGCGGCTGCCCGTCCTCGACCATCTGGTGCGGACCTACCAGCGCTATCAGGCGGACACCGGCGACCG
>JANLPD010000133.1:0-7777 GCA_031367045.1 Frankiales bacterium
CAGGCAGCCGATCGGATCGGCCGGGTCCACCTGGTGGAGGGCCAGCGCGCGTCGTACGACCTCGGTCTTGCGGACCAGGGTCTCGTCGTCGATGCCGGTGCCGCGACCGGTGACGTCGGCCGGGTCGGCGCCGGTGAAGACGGCGATGAGCGCCGCGGAGGCGGTGGTGTTGGCGATGCCCATGTCTCCGGTGAGTAGGCAGCGGTTGCCGGCCGCGACCAGGTCGCGGGCCACCTCGATGCCGACCTCCAGTGCGCGGACGGCCTCCTCGCGGGTCATCGCCGGCTCGACCGTCATGTCGCGGGTGCCCGCTCGCACCTTGCGCGGCAACAGGCCGGGGACCGGTTCGAGCTCTCCCGCCACACCCACGTCGACGACAACGACCTCCGCTCCGACCTGGGCGGCGAAGGCGTTGACCGCAGCGCCGCCGGCCAGGAAGTTGCCCACCATCTGCAAGGTGACCTCCTGTGGCCAGGGCGTGACCCCCTGGGCGTGCACCCCGTGGTCGCCGGCGAAGACCGCAACCGCGGCGGGCGTCGGGAGCGGCGGCGGGCAGATGCCCGCCAGCCCAGCCAGGCGGATGCTGACGTCCTCCAGGACGCCGAGGGCGCCGCGCGGCTTGGTCAGCCGGTCCTGGCGCTCGCGCGCCTCGGCGAGGGCCGCCGGGTCCGCCGGTCGCACGGCAGCGATCGTCTCCTCGAGCAGGCTCATGCTGGTCTCCCCTGGCAGCCCGCGCTGCCCGTAGTGCTCGGTGTGCACGGCCCAGGCCAGCGGTCGCTGGCGGGCCCAGCCGGCGGCCTCGAGCTCCGGCTCCGCCGGGAAGCGCTCGACCTGGCCGACACACAGGTAGGCGACGATGCCGAGGTGGCGCGGCAGCCCGAGCAGCCGGATCAGCTCCTGCTCGTCGAAGAAGCTCACCCACCCGACGCCCAGTCCCTCGGCGCGAGCGGCCAGCCAGAGGTTCGGCACCGCGAGGGCGGTGGAGTACGCCGCCATCTGCGGCTGCGTGTAGCGCCCCAGGACGTGGCGACCGCCCCGGGTGGGGTCGCACGTGACGACGACGTTGACGGGTGTGTCGAGGATCGCCTCGGTCTTGAGGTCCCGGAACGACTCGGCGCGGGCGCTGGGCAGCGAGGCGGCGAACCGCTCCCGCTGGCGTTGCGCGAGCGCCTGCACCTGCCGGCGGCGCCGGGCGTCGCGCACGATCAGGAAATCCCACGGCTGGCTGTGGCCGACGCTGCCTGCGGCGTGCGCGGCAGCGAGGACCCGGGTCAATGCAGCGTCGTCGACCGGTGCCCGCGTGAAGCCGTTGCGGACGTCGCGGCGCGCGGCGACGACGTCGTAGAAGCCGTCGAGCCGGTGGTCGGTCACCTGGGTCCCTCATCCGCGGACGCGAGCCCTGCAGTCCGGCGGCTCGACCCTAGCTGGCAGACGACGACGGGCACCTCATCTGGACCCGGACCCCCTGGACCCGGACCACCTAGACTCGTCCGGCCGACCAGGGACAGACGGACGAGGGCGCAGCAGCACCATGACGGACCACACAGGCATCGAACCGGCCCGCCTGCAGGCCTGCCTGGACGTGTTCGCCGACCTTGAGAAACTGCCACCCGAGCACCCCGATGTCATCAGCATCCGCCGGGCGACCGCAGGGCTGTACAAGAGCGTCAAGCTCCAGCGGCGGCGCGACCGGCGCGACGAGGTGCTGGCCGACGACGAGGCCGTGACGGCAGCAACTGCGACCGGGGCGCCCGGCCGGATCGACGACGAGACCCAGGGCATCGCCCTGCAGACGGCCACCACGACCGCGCTCGCCGGCGTCCTGCGCCAAGCCCGCGCCTGCTACATCTGCAAGACGCGCTACCGCGAGGTCGACGCGTTCTACCACCAGCTCTGTCCCGGGTGCGCGGTGCTGAACCACGCCCGCCGCGAGGCCCGGACCGACCTGACCGGTCGACGCGCGCTGCTCACCGGCGGCCGCGCGAAGATCGGGATGTACATCGCGTTGCGACTCCTGCGCGACGGGGCGCACACGACGATCACCACCCGGTTCCCGAGCGACGCCGTCCGACGCTTCACCGCGATGCCCGACAGCTTTCGCTGGCTGCACCGCCTGCAGGTCGTCGGGATCGACCTGCGCGATCCCGCAGCCGTCGTGGATCTGGCAGATCTCGTGAGCTCGCAAGGCCCGCTCGACGTCCTGGTCAACAACGCCGCGCAGACGGTCCGGCGCAGCCCCGGTGCCTACTCCCAGCTGGCCGCAGCAGAGTCCGCGGCCCTGCCGGCCGGGCAGCTCCCGGAGCTCGTCGCGCTCGGTCGCACCAGCGACGCCCACCCGCCGGCGCTGACCAGCCTGTCGTCGCACCACCAGATCAGCCCGATCAGCCAGATCAGCCCGACCGAGCTCACCGCACTGGCCCTCACCAGCGGGTCGGCCTCGCTGGAGCGCGTTGCGGCGCAGCTGGCCATCGACGCAGGCGGCCTCGTGCCCGATCTCACCGCCGTCAACAGCTGGACGCAGGTGGTCCACGAGGTCGACCCGCTGGAGCTGCTGGAAGTGCAGCTCTGCAACGTCACCGCCCCCTTCGTGCTGGTCAGCCGCCTGCGCCCCTCGATGGCAGCCTCGACCGCGCGCCGCAAGCACGTCGTCAACGTGTCGGCGATGGAGGGGCAGTTCAACCGCGGCTACAAGGGGCCGGGTCACCCGCACACCAATATGGCCAAGGCTGCGCTCAACATGCTGACGCGCACGAGCGCCAAGGAGATGCTCGAGACGGACGGCATCCTCATGACGAGCGTCGACACCGGCTGGATCACCGACGAGCGTCCCCACCCGACGAAGGCCCGGCTCGCCGACGAGGGGTTCCACGCACCCCTGGACCTCGTCGACGGAGCGGCCCGCGTCTACGACCCGATCGTGCGCGGCGAGCAGGGCGAAGACGTCCACGGCGTCTTCCTGAAGGACTACTCCCCCCACCCCTGGTAGCGGCATCATCGGTGCGCCTGTGGCACGCGGCGCCGTCCGTGGCTGGTGCAGCCACCGACCGTCCCAAGAGCCACGCAGCTCGCGAACGGGTCATCGCAGTTGCAGATGCACGCAAGCGGTGCCGCGCGGAGCGCTCCTGCACCCAAGGAGCGCTCAGCATCGGCGAGCGGGCCGGCAAAAGATCTCACTCGCGTGCATCGGCGCCCGACCCCCTGGTCGGAGGTCAGTCCCAGGTCAGCCCGAACTGGCCACGGAAGGACACCAGGGGCGCCGCGTCGCGGTGCGGGACGAGCTGCCGGACCCGGCCGATAACGACGTCGTGGTCGCCCGCTCGGTGGACCGACTCGATCTCGCAGTGCACGTTCGCGAGCACGTTGTCGAGCGAGGGGCCCCACGGCGTCTGGTGCCAGGCGAGCCCCGCAAACTTGTCGTCGCCGCTGGTGGCGAAGGACTGGCAGGCGAAGCCGACGGGTCCGCCCTCGTCGATGCCGGTCCGGGCCGAAATCAGGTCAGCTGCCCTCGAGGTCTCCCTCAAGCTCGAGGTAGGTCTGCTTGAGGCCCTCGATCGTCTGCCCCGAAGGCGACTCCCACAGGCCGCGGTCAGCTGCCTCGAGCAGCCGCTCGGCGATCCCGCGCAGCGCCCACGGGTTGCTCTTGGTCATGAAGGCGCGGTTGGTCTGGTCGAAGACGTAGGACTGGGCGAGTTTTTCGTACATCCAGTCCTGCACAACGCCGGCGGTCGCGTCGTAGCCGAAGAGGTAGTCGACGGTGGCCGCCATCTCGAACGCTCCCTTGTAGCCGTGCCGCTGCATCGCGGCAACCCACTTGGGGTTCACGACGCGCGCCCGGAAAACCCGGTGGGTCTCCTCCTGCAGGGTGCGCGTCTTGACCGTGTCGGGGACCGCCGAGTCTCCGACGTACGCCTCGGGGGAGCTGCCGGTGAGCGCTCGGACGGCGGCGACCATCCCGCCGTGGTACTGGAAGTAGTCGTCACTGTCGACGATGTCGTGCTCGCGGGTGTCCTGGTTCTTCGCGGCCACCCGGACCCGGGTGTAGACGCGCTCCATGTCGCTGCGGGCCTCCACCCCGTCCAAGTCGGCGCCATAGGCGTAGCCGCCCCAGACGGCGTAGACCTCTGCCAGGTCGGCGTCGGTCTTCCAGTCGCGCGAGTCGATCAGCGGCAGCAGCCCGGCCCCGTAGGCCCCGGGCTTGGAGCCGAAGACCCTCGCCGTGGCGCGTCGCCGGTCGGCGCCACCAGCGACGTCGGCTTCGACGTGGGCGCGCAGGAAGTTGTCGGCGGCGCCCTCCTCGAGGCCGGCCACCAGGCGTACGGCCTCGTCGAGCATCGCGACGACGTGCGGGAACGCGTCGCGGAAGAAGCCGCTGATGCGCAGGGTCACGTCCACC
The DNA here is from genome assembly GCA_031367045.1 of Frankiales bacterium. Classification (GTDB taxonomy): domain Bacteria; phylum Actinomycetota; class Actinomycetes; order Mycobacteriales; family SCTD01; genus JANLPD01. The sequence goes on from JANLPD010000133.1 coordinate 4,394, forward strand.
CGCGGCCGGCCCAACTCGGTGAGTGCCACGACCTCGAGCCCCGTGACGCGCCGAGACGCCGTGTCCCATACGGGCCGAACCCCCAGCAGCCACAGGGCTTCGGCGATGTCGTCGCCAGCGGTGCGCATGGCCGACGTCCCCCAGACGACGAGCCCCACCGAGGCGGGGTACTCGCCGTGGTCGGCGAGGTAGCGCGCCAGGAGCGAGTCGCCGAGCGCGACGCCGACCGTCCAGGCGTTGCGGGACGGGATCGCCTTGGGGTCGACGGAGTAGAAGTTGCGCCCGGTCGGCAGGACCCCGACGAGACCACGGGTCGGCGACCCGGACGGTCCGGCCGGGACGTGCCCGCCCGACAGACCATGCAGCAGGTTGTCGAGCTCGTCGGTCGTGCGCGCCAACCGGGGCACGACCTCGTCGCAGGCGAAGCGCAGCACCGCTTCGACGTCCGCTAGGTCGCTCCGCCCAAGGGCGGCGACGACAGGGGCCACCGCCGCGCTCGACCAGCCGGCGGCGTCGAGGGTCACGACGAGGGAGCGCGCCATCTCCTCCAACTCGTCGGCCTGGCGACGGTCGTCCTCGACGAGCCCGTAGGCCGCGCCAAGTGCCCGCCGCAGGCCCGGCAGCGCGCCGGTTGCCCCGCCCCACGTCTGCTGCGCACGCAGGATCCCTAGTACGAGATCCACGAGCGCAGGGCCTTGCGGCGCCTGGCCGAGGATGTGCAGCCCATCGCGGATAAGGACGTCCTTGATCTCGCAGAGGTAGCCGTCGACGTGCAGGATGAACTCGTCGAACTCCTCGTCACTGGGCGACTCGGCGACGTGCAGGTCATGGTGCAGCTGCGCCGCCGTGACCACCTCCCAGATCTGACCGCGGATGACCGGCAGCTTGGCCGGGTCCATCGCCTGCACCTGGGCGTACTCGTCGAGCAGCTGCTCGAGCCGGGCCAGGTCGTCGTAGGTCTCGGCGCGCGCCATCGGCGGGACGAGATGGTCGACGACGGTCGCGTGGCCGCGGCGCTTAGCCTGCGTCCCCTCCCCCGGGTCGTTGACGATGAAGGGGTAGAACAGCGGCAGGTCCCCCAGCACGGCGTCGGGTGCACACGAGGCAGACAGGCCCAGTCCCTTGCCAGGCAGCCACTCCAGCGTCCCGTGCTTGCCGAGGTGGATGACCGCGTGGGCACCGAAACCGCCCTCCTCGACGGCGGCGGCCAGCCAGCGGTAGCAGGCCAGGTAATGGTGTGACGGCGGCAGGTCGGGGTCGTGGTAGATCGCGATCGGATTCTCGCCGAAACCGCGCGGTGGCTGGATGGCGAGCACCACATTGCCGTACTGCAGCGCCGCCAGCACGATGTCGCCGCCGTCGACGTAGAGCGAGCCCGGCGGCTCCCCCCAGTGCCGGACCATCGCGTCGCGCAGCTCGGCCGGGACCGAGGAGAACCATTTCAGGTACGCCGCAGTCGGGACGCGCGCCACCGCCGCCGAGAGCTGCTCCTCTGTGAGCCACTCCACGTCGTGGCCGCCCGCCGCGATCAGCGTGTGCACAAGGGTGTCGCCTTCCTCGGGAAAATCCCCGACGTCGTAACCAGCCGCCCGCAGCGCCTTTAGCAGCAGGACCGCGGAGGCGGGGGTGTCGAGTCCGACTGCGTTGCCCACCCGGGAGTGTTTCGTCGGGTAGGACGACAGGACAACGGCCAGCTTCTTCTCGCTGTTGGGTACATGCCGCAGCCGCGCGTGCGCGACGGCGATGCCGGCGACGCGGGCAGCCCGTTCGGGGTCGGCGACATAGGTCGGGACGCCGTCGGGGCCCGGCTCCTTGAAGGAGAACGGCGTCGTGATGAGGCGCCCGTCGAACTCCGGGATCGCGACCTGCATGGCCGCGTCTATCGGGGCGAGCCCGGCGGTCGAGGCGGCCCAGGCCGCGCGGCTGCTTGTCACGCACAGTGCCTGCAGGACCGGCACATCGAGCTCGACGAGGGCGCCGGCGTCCCAGCCCTCGGCGTCTGCGGCGGTGGAGCCGCCAGAGGCCAGCACGGTGACCACGAGGACGTCGACCTGGCCGGCCAGCAGTTCGTCGACGACCGGCAGGCGGCCGGTTTTGTCGGGTCGCAGCGAGCCGGCGAAGACGGGGAGCACGTTGGCGCCCGCCGCTTCGATGGCGTCGCAGAGCACATCGACGAAGGAGGTGTTGCCCGACAGCTCGTGGGCCCGGTAGAAAACGACGCCGACGGTCGGCCGCCCGTCTGTCGTCGCACGATTGCCGTGGACGCCATGGCTGGGCAGCGGTGCCGGCGGCGCGAACCCGTGACCGGTGAGCAGCACCGTGTCCGACAGGAAAGCCACCAGCTCACGCAGGTTGGCAGCGCCGCCCTCGCGCAGGTACGCCGCAGCGTCCGCAACGACCCCGAACGGCACGGTCGAGGCGTCGACCAGCTCAGCGTCGACGGCGCCCTCGCCGCCGACCGCGACGAGCGGCACGCCGCGCGAGGCAGCGTCGACGAGCAGGGCGTCAAAGCCCTCCCAGGCACGCCGCCCGCCGAGCAGGCGAACGACGACGAGCGAGACTCCCGCCAGGTCGACCGGCGCGTCGAGCCGCGAGGGGTTGGCCAGCCGTAGCGGTAGGGCCGGGTCCTCGACGGCGCGGGCCGCCAGCAGGTCGGTGTCGGCGGTGGACAGCAGCAGCAGGCTCACGGGGAGCCAGTGTCCAGCAGGACGGCGCCCGACCGTCGCCCGGTGTCCCCGGTCAGGCCGGTGGCGGGCGGACCAGAGCCTGAAGGACCGGCTCCATCAGGCGCTGCACGTCCTCGCGCGACGCGCTGGCCAGGGGCTCGAGCTCGATCAGGTAGCGAGCCATGCCGAGGCCGATCATGCAGGCCCCGAACAGGCTGGCCCGCAGCTCGGCCTCGGGGCCCTCGAGAGCTTGCGCAACTGCGGCGGCGCGCTCGCACATGACCTCGTCGCGCATGACGGCGGTGGCCGAGGGATGGGTCAGACAGTTGCGCAGGAGGGCGACGGCCGCGTCGCGGTCCTGCGCGTCCTCGAACTTGCTGAGCAGGTCCTCCAGCGCCGCCGCGGCCAGGTTGTCGGAGGTCGCGGTCAGGATGCGCTGGTGGTCACTCGTCCAGCGCGCAGCAGCCGCAAAGAGCTTCTCCTTGCTGCCGTAGTGCTGCATCACCAACGCCGGGTCGACACCGGCGCGGGCGGCCACGCTGCGGATCGTCGTGCGCTCGAAGCCGGCCTCCGCGAACTGCTCACGGGCGGCGTCCAGGATCGCCGCCTCCGACCGGCGGCGACGCTCCTCCCGGGGCACGATGTGAGTCGTCATACACGTCACTCTACGTGCGTTGACCCTTCACTGCGCAAGGGTCTACGCTCGTTGAGCCAACTG
>JANLPD010000172.1:0-1743 GCA_031367045.1 Frankiales bacterium
GACGAGGGCCAGTCCGATCATCAGGGCCGCGGCGGTGGAGGCGGTACGGCGCGGGTTGCGCATCGCGTTCCGCTGGCCAAGCTTGCCCGGCACCCCGCGTGCCAACGGCCAGCCGAGCAGCCGGCTGGCCGGGCGGCTCAAGAGCGGCGAGAGCCCGGCGACACCCAGGAAGCTCAGCAGCGCCCCCACGCCCAGCAGCGGCAAGTTGCCGGTGAGCCCCTTGGCCACGAGCAGGACGCCAAGCAGCAGCAGGACCGACCCGATGACCAGGGAGCGGCGAAGGGACGACTCGGGGATCGCGGCATCACGCATGGCGGCAATCGGGGGTACCGCGGAGGCTCTGCGGGCCGGCAGTAGCGACGCGAGCAGGGTGACCAGGATGCCCACCGCAAAGGCGGCGATGACGGTGCGGGTCGTCACGATCAGCGGCCCTGAAGGAAGCGCGCCACCGAAGCTGCTGATCAGGGCGCGCAGGCCCGCGGCGACCCCGACCCCCGCACCGAGCCCGATTGCCGAGGCAAGCAGGCCGACCACCAGACCCTCCACCAGCACGCTCCGGGTGACCTGGCCGCGGCTCGCACCCAGAGCGCGCAGCAGGGCCAGCTCGCGCTGTCGCTGGGCGACCAGGATGTTGAAGGTGTTGAAGATGAGGAACGCTCCGACGAACAGGGCGACGGCTGCGAAGACGAGCAGGAACACGTTGAAGAAGCCGAGGGCGTCCTTGATCTGCTTGGAGGTCTCGCTAGCACTCTCCTGACCGGTGACGGCCTCCGTGCCGCGTGGCAGGAGGGCGCGCACGCGGTCACGGAGGGCGGTGTCGGACACCCCCCGCACGGCGGACAGACGGACGACGTCGTACTCGCCGGGACGACCAAGCTCCTCCTCCGCGATGGTCTGACCAAAGGCGATGATCTTGGCGCCGGCGAGGTTGTCGTTCTTGCCAAAGCCGAAGACGCCGCTCACCGTCAGGGTCCGGCGCCCCGAGCGGAGCAGCACGGTCACCGGGTCGCCGGGCGCGAAGCTGCTCTCCTTGGCGGTTGTCGCGTCCAGCGCGACGTCGGTGGGGCCGACCGGCGCCCGGCCGGCGCGCAGCGTGAAGCCGGAGGTGGCCGGATTGGCGTCGTAGTTGACGCCGAGGACTGGCGCCCCGGAGGTGCCGACGACCTTGCCCTTGCGATCCAGCAGTGCTGCATAGCCCGAAACGTCGCCGGTTGCGCCGGCCACGCCGTCGACGGACCTGAGGGCGGAGAGGAGCTTCACGGGGACGGGCAGCCGTTGGGCGTCGCCATGGGAGCCGCCTTCGAAGACCTTTGTGCCGCGGACAACGACAGAGGTCTCGGCGCTGACGTCGGTGAACAAGTTGTCGAAGACTTTGCCGAGCGTGTCGGTCAGGGTGAGGGCGCCGGCAACGAACGAGACGCCGAGGACGATGGCGGTGGCGGACAGCAGTAGTCGCAGCTTGCGAGCCAGCAGGGAGCGAAAGGTCGCGCGGAGCACCTAGCCCTCCTGGCTCGTCGGCGCGTTGCTCTCGAGCTCCTTGATCCGGTCGAAGACCTTGCCGGCGGTGGGGTCGGTGAGCTCGCTGACGATCTTCCCGTCGGCGAGGAACACCACCCGGTCCGCGTACGCCGCGGCGACCGGGTCGTGGGTCACCATGACGACCGTCTGCCCCAACTCCGTCACCGATCGGCGTAGGAAGCCGAGGACCTCGGCGCCGGAGCGGGAGTCGAGGTTGCCGGTCGG
>JANLPD010000211.1:0-4094 GCA_031367045.1 Frankiales bacterium
CCAAAGTCTTTCGGTGACCCCGGGTGGGGTCGCGACCTTCCTCCCGGACCCCCAGAAGCGCGTGAAGAACCTGCGCTGGGAGATCGACACATCAGCCCGGATCGCGGGTGGCAACTCAGGCGGAGCGGCCATCAATGCCGCGGGGCAGTTGATCGGTGTTCCGAGCGCCACAGTCGTAGGTCAGGAGTACTCCGGGCGGATCCGGCCGATCGCTCTGGCCGAGCCGCTGCTGCTGTCCGTGGCCGATGGCAGCTTCCCCGCCTACCGGACGCCCTACGACGTCGTCGGGACGGGCCAGGAGACGGCGACACCTCTTGGCTGGAGCACGGACGGGACCTCGTGCGGGTCAACCACGGGAACGGTCGCGGAGGGCGCGCAGCGCCTGGACGGCGCGGAACAGGTGGCTGGTATGACCCCCGGTGAGGACGTCCTGGTCGAGTTGGTCGCGCCCGACCACAAGGCAGCGTTCCGCCCGCAGCTGAGCACGTGGACGGGTGCGGCAACTGGCTGCTTGTCGGCGTCGTGGAGCACGTCGGCCAGCTCAGGCTTCGGTGCCGGCGGGTACGAGATGCGGGTCTATGTCGGACCGCAGCTGAGGCAGGTCACCGTGTTGCCCCTGTCGGTCCAACCGGGCGCAGGCTGAGGCAAGCCGCCGTCACGAGATCCGCTACCCAGTGCTACTGGTGGCGCCGCTCCTCGTTCTTGTCGACCTGCTCGGCTACCTTGTCGCCGGCCGAGGCGATCTTGTCGGTGAAGCGCCCGCCGGTGGCCTTGTCTGCCAGGTCCTCGGCCTTGTCGATCCCGCCCTTGACAGCGTCCGCGTGGTCGGCCGCCAGGTCCTGCGCCTTGTCCGCCAGGTCCTTCGCCTTGTCCAGAAAGCTCATGTTGTTGCTTACCCCTCGTCATCACGTCGTCTTCGCGTCGTGGCGCCGTCGAATCGGCCAGTAGGCTCCTGGCCCGCCGCTAGTGTGCAACCTCGTGGAGCAGCCGATCAAGCGGTCCCGCCGCCGGGCAGTCGGACCAGCGGGTGCGCGGCCGGCTGAGCCGGAGCCCCGGGTTGATCAGAGCGACCCGGTGGACCAGACGCGAGCGGCCGAGGACGACGACGAGAGGTTGCGCGCAGACCGCCCGCCGCATCACGACCGGGAGCGCTGAGCCAACAAGCGCACCTGCCGGGCCCGGTCATGCCGCTGCGTCGACCGGCCGGACCACGGCAGACAGGCGGCTGGTGACAGCTGCACCGGCCAGCCGCGCGGCAGTGTCGGGCAGGGCGGCTACCACGACGAGGGCGCCCTCCCCGCTGTCGTCGGCGAGGATAGGCACGGCCAGGACTGCGACGTCCGCCGCAACGAGGACGGCGGCTCGGCCTAGGGCGGCGCCCTCCGCCGTGGCCGCGGCCAGGACGTCCACGTGGTCCCCGGCGCGCAGCACAGCGGTCGCCGCAGGGTCGGCAAGGCGCAGGGTGACGGCCCGGAGCTCGGACGGCTGCCCTCGGAGCAACCCGGCGCCGACGAGCCTGGCGTCGGTGAGCGCTTCCCCGCGGCGCACGGGGCCGGCCAGTAGCCGCCCCTCGACGAGGGAGGTCTCGGTCAGCGCACCGTCGGGGGCCGTCTCGCGGGGGAGGGCGACGCGATGCAGGTCGCCCGCAGTGAGCACGCTGCCGCCCGGCAAGTCGCGCGCGGCACTCAGGATCGTGACGGTGTCGGGCGGCGCAGGGGCCACGACGCCGATGCCTGTTGCGACCGCTGCCGCCGCGAGGCCGGCCGCCAGGACCCCTCGGTGCCGGCTGGCTGCCGAGAGCACGGCGCCCGGCGTGATGCTGGTCACGGCAGCGGAAGGTCCACGTCGATGCCGTCGAGCGCGCTGCCGCACGGGCAGTCGCGGTCGGCGGGCAGGGCGGCGACGACGTCCATGAGGACCGTGCGCAGGCGCGCGGTGTTGTCGCCGAAGACCCGGAAGACCTCCTCCTGCGTCACGGCGTCCGCCCCCTCCACCCCGGCGTCGAGGTCGGTGACGAGGGCGATAGCGGTGTAGCAGAGTGCGAGCTCGCGGGCGAGGACGGCCTCGGGATGACCGGTCATATTGACCAGGGACCAGCCCTGGCGCGAGAACCACTGCGACTCGGCCCGGGTGGAGAAGCGGGGTCCCTCGATCACCACCATGGCGCCCCCGTCCACGGCGTCCCAGCCGGCCGTGCGGGCGGCGTCCAGCGCCGTACGCCGTCCAGTGGGGCAGTAGGGGTCGCCGAAGGAGACATGCACCGCGCCGGTGTCGTGGAAGGTCTGGACCCGGCCGGAGGTGCGGTCGACGAGCTGGTCCGGGACGACCAGGGTGCCGGGCCCTAGCCCGGGCTGGAGTCCGCCGACGGCGCAGGGGGCGAGGACCTGGCGGACCCCGAGGCTGCGCAACGCCCAGAGGTTGGCGCGGTAGGGGATGCGGTGTGCTGGGAAGCGGTGGTTGCGTCCGTGCCGCGGGACAAAGGCCACCGCCCGGCCACCCACGTCGCCGATGACGATCGGGTCGCTCGGCGGCCCGTAGGGGGTGTCGACCTCGACCTCGTGCACGTCCTCGAGAAAGGCGTACAAGCCGGAGCCCCCGATGACCCCGACGACTGCCCGCTGCGTACTCATGGGCAGACCCTAGGGGCGCCCCCGACGACGGCTCGCGCCGTCCACAACTTGGTCAGGCGCTCTTGGCAGCCGGGGTGCTCGTGCGGCTCGTCGACGTCGCCGCAGCTGGCGTGGAGGACGGGGAGGTGGCGGAAGTCGGGCTGCTGTCCGAGCTCGACGTCGAGGTGGCTGCTGCCGGGACCGCGTCCTTCTTCGGCGCGTCCTTCTTCTCGCTCTTGCGGCTGTCGTTCTTATAGAAGCCGGAGCCCTTGAAGACGACGCCGACGGCCGAGAAGACCTTGCGGAGCTGGCCCCCACAGGCTGGGCACTGCGTGAGGCGCGCGTCTGTGAAGGACTGCACGGCCTCGAGCTTCTCTCCGCACGCGGTGCACGCGTACTGATAGGTCGGCACGGGTGTGGCCTCCGGGACGGTCGTTCGGTGCCGAAGGGGTCTTGGCACTCGACGTGGGTGAGTGCCAAGTGTGCGGCATGAGACCGTGCCCCGTCCAGCGGGCCAGGCCGGCTGAGCACTTCGTCTGGCGAAGGGAGCGCCTCTGAACTTCGGGCTAGTCGTTGGGCTAGGCGCTGTCGACCTCGAACCACACGGTCTTGCCGTTCGGTATCGCCGTGACCCCCCATCGCGTGCTCACCGCGTCGACGAGTGCCATGCCCCGACCGCCGCCTGCCGTGTCAGAACGCGGCAGCAGGACCGGTGGCAGGGGGGACGTGTCGGTGACTTCCACCCGGACCCCGCGTCGCAGGTGCTTGACCTCGACCGACACCGAGGAGCGCGCATGCAGGACGGCGTTGGTCACCAGTTCGGACACGAGCAGGAGCGTCGCTTCGACCATCGACTCGGAAAACCCGGCAACTTCGCGACGGACGAATCCGCGGGCGGCATGCGCGCTGCTCAGCTGCACGGGAAACTGCGCAAGTGTCATGTCAAGGCGTCAGTACCCCCTGGCGCCTCAATCACCCCTTCGGGATCGGGGCTGTGTGGCGCCCGGACGACCGCTCGCGCGACCGCAGCGATCGGGCTGAGACCGGATCGAGACCGGGCATTCTGACAAAGAACCGGTGAGGCGGCGCTGCGTCTGCGACCCTGGCCGCTCGCCATCCCTTTTACGCTGGGAAATGCCATGCCCGCGCTGCTCGCCCGCCGTCTTACCGCCGCCGTCGCCGTCCTGGTGCTGCCGCTCGTCGCCGTCGCCGGCTGTGGTGCGCAGAAGAAGGCCTCCATCCGCGAGGAGCTGACTGCCGCTGGCCAGTCCCTGCAGGACGCCAAGGCTCTGACGGTCACGGTGCATGTACAGGACGTGAAGGACGCCCTGCGCGGGCTGTTGACCAAGGCGCCGGGCGGCTCCGCCCCGCAGATCGCCGATGCCGTACTCCTGGGCAGCGTCGCCGTCACCATCGACGCCGCAGGCAACAAGACGCTGCGCGAGCTTGGGACCGGTGCAACCGCCGCGCCCACGGCGGAGCGGC
>JANLPD010000242.1:0-22962 GCA_031367045.1 Frankiales bacterium
TCCCAGGGAACTCTTAATCGTTTTCCTGATCGGGATGCGCGTCAACCGTCCATCGCACGCCCCATTGCTGTGCTCGATCAGGCCGTTCGTGATCTCACCGGCCTTGTTTCCGGTTGCGATCTCGGCGCAGTTGGAGCCCTCGACGGGCGCGTTTCCCGGAGACGTGGATTCGATGATGGCTGGCGGTGCGCCGATCGTCGGGCAGTCCGTGCCCTTGGCGAAGGACGGCATGCCGTTCGGGAACGGCGGGAAGAAGGCCAACGAGTGGTCGATTCCTACATCGATGTTGGTCTCGAGTCGGGTGTTCACCCCGTTGACCCCTTGGCGGGGGATGTCCAGGTAGCCGAAGTCGCCGTTCGCCCGGGACGCGCAGTCGCCGGTGGTGCCGGGGTTCGCCTTCAGCACCAGGTAGCCGAGTGATTGACAGATGGTGAGTCCGAACGGGAGCAAGCGACCCGGCGAACGGATCTCGACCTTCGCGCCCGCCGCCGTATAGCCCTTGGAGAACCCGAAGATGGCCCCAAGCCCGATGTCCACCTGCTGATCGGGCACCTTGACGTCGATGGTCGTGCCGTCCGCAGAGATCACGACTGTCTTTCCGTCGGCCGTACCGCCGCTCGAACAGCTTGCCGACGCGATGCCGTAGTCGGTGGCGCCGGGCTTGTTGTCGTTCAGGTAGTCGACTGCCTTCACACAGGCGAGGACGCGCTGACTGGGCAACTGCTGGGCGCCAGAAAGGGCGGCCAGGTCCGCCGACGTCTGCGACTCGCGGCGCACGCTATAGAGGTGGCCGATGTCGACAGCGAGTGCTCCGATGCCGAAAAGTGCCAAGGCTGCCGCCGCGACGAGGATCGCTACGGCGCCGTCGTCGTCCCGGAGTCGACGAAATGGATTTACGGGACGGGGGGATAGAAAGGTCTTCACGGCGTCACCGTTCCGCTGCAGTCGGGCCACGACGCTTCGTTGCGCTCCAGCCGCGCGAACCCGGTTTGGGAAGATTTGCCAGAGATGAACGGCACGAAGGGAAAGCCTAATTTGGTGGGCGTGAAGACGATGACCACCGAAACTTTCTCGCCAACTGTGCGTCCATTGGGGTAGCTCAACTGGTACTGGTAGCCGGAGCTGAGCCCAGTGACCTTCGCCTTGACCCCAGCCGTGTAGAGGTTGCAGTCCGGGATGCCAACGACGGCCAGCCGGGCCGCCTCGCGCGACCCGGCTGCGGCCGACTGGGACTCGTAGAAGTAGAAGCCGTACTGGATGATGCTGAAAACGAGCGTGAGCAGCAGGACGGACACCAGGGCGAACTCGACGGCGGCTGCGCCTTCCTGCCCGCGGTTGCGGCTGCTCACGTTCACTCCCCCCGGCCATCCCACTTGTCAACGACCTTGGAACCCCATGTCGCTGTGCGCAACCAATTCTGCCGTACGCGTCGCGCTTTGTCTGCCAGATCGGGCTTCCGACGACCCGCGAGCCAAAGCATCGTCACGAACTGGATCTAACCTGACGCAACGGTGGAGACAACCCCGAAACGGACGAAAGAATCGTCCCAGGCGGAGAAGCTCCTGCGCAAAGACAAGCAGGATACGGCTACCGAGGCCAAGGCGAGCGCGGCGCCGACCTGCCAGACGCCGCTCGCCGCCGCCCCCACGAACGCCAGTCCGAGCAAGGTGGTCGAGGTCGCGAGGCGCAGGGAGTAGACCGCCATGGTGCCAGGAGGTGCGGGTACATCGCGGGTCCCACGCAGGTCGGCGCGGTGCGGATAGCGCACGGACAGGTGCAGGCAGGTGGCGACCACGAGCAGGCTGCAGGCGATCAGGCTCCCGAGAAGGGCGACCAGCTCGGCGAGGGTAGGCACCCCCGGAGCACGCAAGGAGGCGATCAGAAGGGCGACGACGACCGCTCCGACGCTCGTCTCGGCGGTGACGAGGCACTTCGAAGTGGCGGTGCGCATCGGGTCGTGCGGCTGGGTGGCCAGCCAGATCGAGCCTGCGGCGTCCAGGCAGAAGGCATTGACGCCGAACAGCAGCGCGGCGCCGGCCGCGACCAGGCCGGGGAGCAGGGCCAGCGACTGCCAGTTGACGGCGGCGCTGGCTGCTACGGCGCCGGGGAGCAGCGCCAGGACCAGGGCGCCGCGGCGCAGGGCGGGCGAGCGCCAGACGCTGCGTCGGTCCACGGCGAGCAGCGCGCGCAGCTCGGTCGGCGGGGACTCCCGGCGCCGTCGATGACGGGACACCGCACCACCGGCAGTGCCCCGCGGGCGGCGGAGCGCCCAGCTGCAGAGGCGGACCCCCAGGACGGCGAAGACGACGGCGGCAAGCAGCAGGATGGTTGTGACGGTGGCCCACCCGGTGAAGTGACCTTGTGAGACCTGACGGCTGGCGATGACGACGGAGCTCGTCGGTGAACTGTCCAGGATGTCGACGAACCAGCCGGCCCGGACCACCACGGCGGCTGCTACCACCAGGACCGCCAGCATTGCCCAGGTGACCTGCCGCCCTCCTCTGGTCTGCCGGACTCCGACCACGCCCCAGGCCACGGCCTGGCCGAGGACGGTGACCATCGTGACGTACGCGCCCGCGGTGACGATGGAGAGCAGGACCAGCGGGCTGCGTTCGGCCGACGCGCCGGTCACCCCGATCAGCGCGATCACCTGGGTGGTCCAGGCCAGGTTCAGCGGCGCCACAAGCAGCGAAGCCGTGAAGGTGGTGCGGGGGCGAAGCGGGAAGGCGACCAGTTGCTCCTCAGGGAAAAGCTCCGCTCCGCCGCCAGCGCCGAGTGGGGAGACGATGGCGAGCAGCGCGAACCCGAGGAACAGCGACGGGGCGAGCAGTAGCAGGTCGAAGGCGAGCCGCCGGCCAGACAGCACCTGGCCACCCAGGGCGGCCAGGACCAACAGGACCGGCAGGCCCGCCGCGAGCACCAGCAGACCGGCCCGCACCCGGCGGTCGCGGACCATCTGCCACCGCAGCCCGACGAGGGCGCGCAGCTGCCCCCCCACGCTGGCCTACTTGGGGGAGCCGGCGTAGAGGGCGTCGACCTCGGCCTTGAACTCCAGCATCACCACTGCGCGCTTGAGCTTGAGCGAGGGCGTCATCTGGCCACCCTCCTCGGTCCAGTCCACCGGCAGGATCGCGTACTTGCGGATCGCCTCGGCCTTGGACACCGCCTTGTTGGCCTCGTCGACGGCGGCCTGCACCTCGGCGCGCAGGTCCGGGTCGTCGACGAGGGCGGCGATGTCAGCCGGCTTGCCCTTGGCGGCTGCCCACGGGCCGATGGCGTCGACGTCGATGGTGACGAGGCAGGCGATGAACGCCTGCTGGTCGCCGACGACCATGCACTGGCTGACCAGCCGGTGGGCGCGCAGGCGGTCCTCGAGGACGGCGGGGGCGACGTTCTTGCCGCCGGCCGTGACGATGAGCTCCTTCTTGCGGCCGGTGATCTTGACGAAGCCCTCGTCGTCGATGTCGCCGATGTCGCCGCTGTGGAACCAGCCGTCGCCCATGCTCTCCTGCGTAGCGGCCTCGTTGTGCCAGTAGCCGCGGTAGACGTGATCACCGGTCATGAGGATCTCGCCGTCGTCCGCGATGCGGACGGCGACACCGGGGGCGGGCCGCCCGACGGTGCCGATCTTCTGGTGGGCCGGCGTGTTGATGGTGCCGGCGGCGGTGGTCTCGGTCAGCCCGTAGCCCTCCAGGATCGTCACGCCGATGCCGCGGAAGAAGTGCCCGAGGCGGGCGCCAAGGGGCGCGCCGCCGGAGACCGCCCAAGCGACCTTGCCGCCGAGGGCGGCCCGGAGCTTGGAGTAGACCAGCTTGTCGAACAAGCCGTGCTGCAGCTTCAACGGCAGGCCGACCTTGCCCTGGTCGAGGGCCTCGGAGTAGGCGATGGCCACTGCCTCGGCGCGGTCGAAGATGGCTCCCTTGCCGTCGGCGTGGGCTTTCTGCTTGGCGGTGTTGTAGACCTTCTCGAACACGCGCGGGACCGACAGGATGAAGGTCGGCTGGAAGGTGGCGAAGTCGGGCAGCAGGTTCTTGATGTCGGACGTGTGACCCATCCGGGCGCGGCTCTCGACGCAGCACACCTGGATCAGCCGGCCCAAGACGTGCGCGAGCGGCAGGAAGAGCAGCGTAGAGCCCGGCGCGTTGAACCGCTCGGGCAGCACGACGCTGGCCGAGCGGCCGGTGCCGAGCAGGTTGGCGTGGGTGAGCTCGCAGCCCTTGGGGCGCCCGGTGGTGCCCGACGTGTAGATGATGGTTGCGAGGCTGTCGCGGTTGGTCGCAGCGCGGCGCTCCGCGAGTGCGGACGCCGGCACCTCACGCCCGGCTGCGGCGAGCTCTTCGAGGCCGCCTGCGTCGATCTGCCAGGTGCTCCTGACCCCCGGCAGCTGCCCGACGACCTCGTCGTAGGTCTTCTGGTTGCCGACGCTCTCCAGGATCAACGCGACGGCCCCCGAGTCACCCAGGTTCCACTGGACCTGCTCGGCGGAGGAGGTTTCGTAGACGGGGACCGTCACCGCACCGGCGGTCCAGATTGCGTAGTCGCACAGCGTCCACTCATAGCGGGTCTTGCTCATGAGGCCGACGCGGTCCCCGGCCTGCACGCCGTTGGCGACCAGCCCTGCCGCGAGCGCCTTCACCTCGGTCGCGAACTCCTTGGCGGTGACCGGCGCCCACCGACCGTCGACCTTGCGGGTGAACACCGCCGCGTCAGGGTCGGACTGGGCGTGCGTGAACACCGCATCGGTCAGCGTCGCGTCCGGCGGCAGCTGGACCACCTGCGGGGTCGTGAACTCCTTCACCAGCGGCTCCCAGACACGGGGGCGCAACACTGCGTGCGCCGTCACACGAGCGGACGTCGTCAACCTACTCCCGGCCCGCTGGTCTCCGGGACACGTTCGGAAAGGTCAAGAACCATGGTGCGCATGCCGAACCCCTCCGGGTGGATCTCACCATGACCTCGGTTGCCGGGAACCCCAGTTCTGCCACAGGAGACGCGGCCGTGGGGCAGTGCCCCGCCTGCGGAGCCGCGTTACGCCCAGGTGCGCCCTGGTGCACGCTCTGCTACGCCGACTTTCGCCCCGCGCCGGTCGAGTTGCCGATTGAGTTGCCGATTGAGTTGCCGGTCGAGCCGGCGGTCGCAGTTGCGGCGTACGACCCGCTGACGGATCCGGCGTCTCCAGCGCCGGGCGACGCGAAGGTCGAGGACGTCCCAAGCTGGCCGTGCAGCAGCTGCGGCAGCCCGAACAGCATCGAGCTGTCCACCTGCGGCTCATGCGGTGCCGGCTTTCTGGCCTCGATCGCGGACAGTGCCGGGCCCACGCTGGTGCTGCCCGTGATCGGCGACGTCATGGGCCTTTCCAAGAGCCAGCGGATGGCCCTGGCATTGGGCGCGGTACTGGTGGTCGTGGCTCTCACCCTGCTGGCAGGCCTGCTGCTCGGCTGAGGTCTGGCCTACCTGTGCGATGTGGAGGCGCGGCGCTTCGGGCGCTAGCCTTCGGGCCTGACCCGAGGAGGACCGCGTGGCCGACCAGGCGAGCTCGACAATCATGATCGACGCACCGGTGGACGAGGTGCTCGGGGTGATCGCGGACATCGGCAGCTATCCCGAGTGGACGGGTCAGATCAAGAGCGCCGAGGTGGTCGAGGCCGGCCCTGACGGGCGTCCCCAGCAGGCGAGGTTCGTCATGGATGCCGGTGTGCTCAAGGACGAGTACGTCCTGGAGTACACCTGGTCCGACACCGGCGTGCAGTGGCAGCTGGTCGGCAAGAGCACTGTGCAGAAGTCGCAGGTCGGCTCCTACGCGCTTGCCACGAAGGGCGACAGCACCGAGGTGACCTACCGGCTGGCTGTCGACATCGCCATGCCGATGCTCGGGATGTTCAAGCGCAAGGCCGAGAAGATGATCATGGACTCCGCGCTGAAGGAGCTCAAGAAGCGCGTCGAGTCGACCCGCTGAGCGCATGAGGGTCCTGCTCTTCACGGGCAAGGGTGGCGTCGGAAAGACGACGGCCGCAGCGGCGACGGCTGCCCTCGTGGCGGCCCGCGGCCAGCAGGTCCTTGTCCTGTCGACCGATACGGCGCACTCGCTGGCCGACGCCCTGGACGTCCCCCTCGGTGCGGAGCCGACCGAGGTGCACGGCGGGCTCTACGGGATGCAGGCCGACGCACAGGGCGCCTTCGAGCGCAGCTGGCGGGAGGTCCAGGGCTACCTGCTGGCCGTCCTGGAGCGAGCCGGCGTCGACGCGCTGCAGGCCGAGGAGCTCACCGTCCTGCCCGGCGCCGAGGAGGTACTGGCCCTGCTCGAGGTCAAGCGCCAGGTCGTCTCCGGCCGGTGGGACGTCGTCGTCGTCGACTGCGCACCCACCGGGGAGACGCTGCGGTTGCTCGCCCTGCCCGAAGCCCTCCAGTGGTACGTCGACAAGGTCTTCCCGGCGCAGCGTCGGGCCTTCCGGGCCATCCGCCCGCTGCTGTCGCGTGTCGGCGGCCCGGCCGTCCCGGCTGACTCGGTCTTCGCTGCCGTCGAGCGGCTGCACGGCGAGCTTGCCGAGGTCCGCGCGCTGCTGACGTCGCCGCAGGCCTCGGTGCGCCTGGTCCTCACCCCCGAGGCAGTGGTCGTGGCCGAGGCCCGGCGCACCCTTACCTCCCTCGCGCTCTACGGCTACCGGGTCGACGGGCTCATCGCCAACCGCGTCTTCCCGGACTCACCGACGGACCCTTTCCTTGCGGGATGGGCCGCAGCCCAAGAGGAACAGCTCACCGGCGTACGCCGTGATGCCGCCCCGCTACCTGTTCTGCTGTCGCCGTACTGCACCGCCGAGCCGGTCGGGTTGAAAGCGCTCACTGCTTTCGGCGCCGCGCTCTACGGCGACGACGACCCGGTCGCGGCGGCGCCGCAAGCCGATGAGCTGGTGCAGGTCGCGCGCACGACCGACGGCTTCCTGCTGTCGCTGGCACTGCCACTCGCGCGCCGCGAGGACCTCGATCTGGCCCGGAGCGGCGACGAGCTCGTCGTGACCGTCGCCGGGCACCGCCGCGTTCTTGCGCTGCCGAGCGCCCTCCAGCGCTGCCTCGTCGCGGGGGCGTCCCTGTCCGAGGGGCGGCTGGCCGTGCGGTTCGAGCCCGACCCGGATGTCTGGATGAGGACATGAGCGAGCACCCGCACGTCGGGACCGCAGCGGAGGAGGCGGCCAAGCTGTTCTCCGCCGTCGAGCACTGGGCCCGCACCCGCGGCGGACGACTGTTCGACGACGAGCACCTCGCGACCGGCTCGCCGGAGTGCCAGAGTTGTCCGATCTGTCAGGGCCTCGGGCTGCTGCGCCAGGTACGCCCGGAGACCGTGGAGCACCTGCTCGAGGCGACGTCCTCTTTGGTCGCCGCACTGAAGGCGGCCTTGCTCGGTCCGAGCGCATCGGCGGCCGCTCCGGCGTCGTCCAAGGTGGAGCACATCGAGGTTCAGGGGGAAGACGAATGGCGCTGACCATTGGGGTGGACGTGGGGGGGACCAAGGTCGCTGCAGGCGTCGTCGACGAGGACGGCACCATCTTGGCGAGCATGCGGCGCCCGACGCCGAGCGCCTCTCCGCTGCACGTCGAGGAGACGATCGCGGCCATCGTCGCCGACCTGCGGGCGGAGCACGAGATCGAGGCCGTGGGCATCGGTGCCGCCGGCCTCATCGACGCCGACCGGGCAAAGGTGCTCTTCGCCCCCAACCTGATCTGGCGCGATGAGCCGCTGCGCGACGAGGTGGCCAAACGGATCGGGCTGCCCGTCGTCGTGGAGAACGACGCCAACTGCGCCGCGTGGGCGGAGTACCGCTTCGGGGCCGGCGCGGGCGAGCCCTTTCTGGTGGTGGTGACGGTCGGCACGGGGATCGGCGGGGGCATGGTCCTGGGCGGCCAGCTCTACCGTGGCCGCTACGGGGTGGGAGCGGAGTTTGGCCACATGCAGGTCGTGAAGGACGGTCGGCGCTGCGGGTGCGGACAGAAGGGCTGCTGGGAGCAGTACTGCTCCGGCCGGGCGCTCCTGCACGAGGCGCGCGAGATCGCCGACGTACAGCGGCAGCGCGGCGCGCGGCTGCTCGAGCTCGGCGGCGGCCAGCCGGAGGGCATCGAGCCGCCGGAGGTGACGCAGGCAGCGCGCGAGGGTGACAAGGCAGCGTTGGCCTGCTTCGCCGAGATCGGCTGGTGGCTCGGCCGCGGGCTCGCCGACCTGGCCGCGTTGCTCGACCCTGGCGTCTTCGTCATCGGCGGCGGTGTCGCCGACGCCGGTGACCTGCTGCTCGACCCGGCCCGGGCCGCCTTCGCCGATCAGCTGACCGCGACCTCCTATCGGACCCACGCCGAGATCCGCCCGGCCAAGCTCGGCAACGAGGCGGGCATGGTCGGCGCGGCCGACCTCGCCCGGCTGCGCTGAGTCGAACCGTTGATGTCTTCGTCTTCGCCGTGTCGGGTCGGGTTGCCGCCGGGCCGGGGTCGTCGCCGGCCGGGTCGCCAGTGTGTCGGTTAGTCAGCGTGTCGGTTAGTCACCGTGTAGTCGGCCGGCCGGGGTGAGGTCGCTCCTGTCCGATGCCGAGGTCGACGCGTGGGTGGACGCGCACCCCGACTGGTCCGGCGACACCTCCTCCCTGCGGCGAACCGTTGTCTGCCCGTCGTTCCGGGACGTGTTGGCCTTGGTCAACGCGATCGCTGCTGTCGCGGAGCGGCGAAACCACCACCCCGACATGACGATCCGCTGGAAGACGCTGCACTTCGTGCTCTCGACCCACGACCGAGGTGGTGTGACGGACTGGGACACGGCGCTGGCCGAGGAGATCGAGGCGCTCCTGCCCTGAGGGCGGCCCTGCATGATCGGGGCCGCTGATCACGGTTTCGCAACCCTCGGCAGCCGTGATCTTCGGCCCTGATCTTGCTGGGCGGGCTCTGCCAGGCTGGGCCGCGGCGTGGGCTCAGGTGGAAGTGAAACCCGGGACGAGCTCGCGGGCGAGCTGCTCGAGGAAGAGCCCGATGTCGGTGACGATGCCGACTGCCTGGGACGAGCCGCGGTCGGCCAGCTTGGTGACGGTGGCCGGGTTGATGTCCACGCTGACCAGAGGGACCGAGGCCGGCAGCAGGTTGCCGGTCGCGATGGAGTGCAGCATCGTGGCAACCATGATTGCGAAACCGACGCCCGGCAGCTGGGCGCGCATCGCCCGCTGACCCTCGATGACGTCGGTGTAGACGTCCGGCAAGGGACCGTCGTCGCGCACCGAGCCGACGAGCACGAACTGCTTGTGGTGCGTCACGAGCGCGTGCATGATGCCACCGGTCAGGACGCCCTGCTCGACCGCAGCGGCGATGGAGCCGCAGCGCCGGATCGTGTTGATCGCACGGATGTGGTGCTCGTGGCCGTGCTCGACGCCCCTGCCCTGCGCGAGGTCGACGCCGAGCGAGGTGCCGTAGAGCGCGGCCTCGATGTCGTGGGTGGCGAGCGCATTGCCGGCGAACAGCACGTCGACAAAGCCGTTCTCGACGAGGGTCGTGAAGGCGGGCGCCGCGCCGGTGTGGACGATACCCGGGCCGCCGACCCACAGGATGCGGCCGCGCTCGCCCTTGACCTCGCGCATGCGCTGCGCGATCTGGCGCACCAGGAGGGCCTGCGGTTTCTCCGAGGACACGGCCGAGGACATGAACTCGAACGAGCTGGCGGAGGCGGAGTGCTCGCGCGGCGGTAGGACGACCTTGACGCCGGACGCGCCGCAGACGACCTGCTCGCCCTTTTTGATGTCTGAGACGGGGACCGTGTGGACCCGGCCAGGCGCGTACAGGACAAGACCGCAGTCCATCTCGGGCTGCTCGACCGGGACCCACTGGCCACCGAGGCGTACGACTGTCTCGAGGTTGGTGGTGGAGTAGAAGTCGTCGGGGAAGACCCCGTCGGCATCGACCTCGCGCAGGACGGCCTCGCCGGGGTCCACCTGGTTGACGCCGTGGATCTGCAACCGCATCAGCAGCCGCTGAAGCGCCTCCCCGTCGTCCGCGCTGACGGTGATCTGGGCGCGGGACTCGTCGTCGTGGGCGCGCCCGACGTCGAGCCGCTCGATGACGTAGTCGCCGCCGTAGCTGAGGACGTCATCGAGGATCGAGGCGAGGATCCCCGAGTCCATCAGGTGCCCTACGACCTCGACGGGCTCACTGGCCGGCACGCGCTCTCCTTGACGCTCAGGGAACTACAGGACGGCCCCGTCGTCGGGGTCGTCGTCGGAAGCCTCCCGCATGGACCACACGAGCGAACCAGCACCCCCGACGAAGCACAAGATGCCCACCAGTCCGAGGCCAGGGCTCTCATACAGGCCGAACACGTTGGGCGCGAAGGTCAGCAGCAGCCCTCCCACGATCGCCAGCACGCAGCCGACCGTCCGGGACTGGAAGCGCGGGGCAGGAGGCGGCAACGGCGGCTCGAAATGGCCTTCGTCTTCCAGTGCGTCCGGCTCCAGCCAGCCCGGCAGGGCGCCCTCGCCCAGCGGTGGGTCGGTACGACGCCGCAGGCTGCGCCCACGGGCCTCGTCAGTCGGCGGGGTGGGCGCGCCCGGCGGAGCGGGCGCGGCTGGAGGGGCCGGCGGGGCCGGGAGGTCGGGCCGCCCCGCCGTCGGCTCGGAAAGGTCCTCCGAGACGGGCCACGGCGTGACCGGCGAACCGTAGTCGAGATCGAAGCCCTCGATGATCTGGCGAAACAGCGCGTCGTCATCCAGCGGTGGCTCTGGGGCGACCGGTTTCACGACGCGGTCGGGCAGGTCCGGTGGCGCCAGCACCCGTGCGGCGGCGGCGCCGGGGACGGCCTGTACGAAGCCGTGCGCGTTGGCGGTCGGGTCCTCCTCGGCCAGCAGCGCAGTCAGGTCCGCGACCTCGGCGGTGACGACGGCCCTGGCGTCGTCGGCGCGGGAGGGATCCACCCAGAGGCGGTCCATCGGACGCTTGGGCAGCAGGACCGCGCGCGAGGCCGGGTCAGCGGTGCCCCCGGCCGGCTCGACGTAGGCCGCGACACCTGCGGCCGCGAGCCGGTCCAGCAGCGCCTCGGACAATCTCGGGTCGACGTCGACCAGCGCGCCCCACTCCGCTGCCGGGAGCCCGTTGGCGCGCCGGCCGCCGGGCGGCGAGGCAGAGGAGGTCATCGACCTAGCCGGCAGCGGCCGGAGCGTGGGCCCGCACGAAGGCAAGGCTGCCCTCGAAGATCGCCGGGGCGTCGTTGTCGAGGGTGGCGACGTGGTAGCTGTCTTTTAGGATGCGTTCCTCGACGGTGCCACCGGCGAGCCCCTGGAGGAGCAGCTGGCCGGAGACCGGCTCGACAACGTGGTCGACAAGGCTGCGGAAGGCGAGTACCGGTGCGGTGATCTTGTCCAGGTCGGTCCGCACGACCGGCCAGGCCTGCTGCAGCGAGTGGGCCGCCTTGAGCGGGAGCTTGGAGTAGGCCAGCTCGGTGACGCCCGGCTTGTTGATGTCGCTGCTGATCCCCGGCATTGCCGGGATGACGTACTTCAGCAGCGGCAGGAGCTTGGCGTCCGTTCGCTCGGTGGTCAGGGAGGCGTTGACGACCACCACGCCGGCCACCTCGGCGGCGCGCTGCTCCGCCAGGCGCAAGGCGATCGTGCCGCCCATCGACAGGCCCATCACGAAGACGGTGGAGCAGCGCGACAGCAGGTCGTCGAAGGCCTTCTCGGCGGCGCCGTACCAGTCCGACCAGCCGGTCTGGTTCAGGTCCTGCCAGCGGGTGCCGTGGCCGGGGAGCAGCGGCGCCACGACGGTGAGGCCGGCCCTGTGCAGATGCTCGGCCCAGTCCCGGATCGACTGGGGACAGCCGGTGAGCCCGTGGCTGATCAGCACGCCGACGGGACCGCCTGGCAGGTCGAGCGGCTCGGCGCCGGGCAGCAGGGCAGTCATGCGGGCGGCTCCTCGAGGACGCTCTGGGTTGCCTCATCGTCGCACGCGCAAGGCGACCGTTGCTCCGCCTGGCGCTGCCGCCTAGGGTCTGGTTCGGGAGACGCGGCTCATCCGCGGAGGCAGGAGGCGCGACCGTGCTCTACTGGGTGGTCAAGATGATCTTGACGCCGATCCTGCGGATGGTGTTCCGGCCCTGGGTCGAGGGTGCCGAGCACCTGCCCGACGAGGGCGCGGCGATCCTCGCCAGCAACCACCTGTCGTTCTCCGACTCGATCTTCCTGCCGCTCGTGGTGCCCCGCAAGATCACCTTCCTGGCCAAGGCCGACTACTTCACCGGCAAGGGCGTCAAAGGCCGGCTCACCAAGAGCTTCTTCACCCGCGTCGGCCAGGTGCCGATCGACCGCAGCGGTGGGGTGGCCTCCGAGGCCGCGCTGCGCACTGCCAAGCGGATCCTGGCCGAAGGCAAGCTGCTGGGGCTTTACCCCGAGGGCACCCGCAGCCCGGACGGCCGTCTCTACCGCGGCAAGACCGGCGTGGCGCGGATGGCCCTGGAGGCGGGCGTCCCGGTTATCCCCGTCGCCATGATCAACACCGATGTCGTGCAGCCGACCGGGAAGAAGATCCCCAATATCGGTCGGGTCGGCGTCCGCATCGGCAAGCCGCTGGACTTCAGCCGCTATGCCGGCATGGAGGGCGACCGCTTCGTCCTGCGCTCCATCACCGACGAGATCATGTACGAGCTGATGGTGCTGTCCGGCCAGGAGTACGTCGACCAGTACGCCACCAAGGCGAAGGCCGATCTCGAGGTCGCCAGGGTCGCCGCCACCGAGGCGCTCGTCTCCGACGCGCCGCGCCAGCGCCGCGCCAGCTAGCCGACCTCCGCTTTGAGGCTCGACACGGCGCTGTGGCGGGCCCTGGCCCTCTACCGCTTCGCCGCCCTCGTCTACGCGGCCGCATCGATGGCCGCGCACCGCTCGACCTACCACCGGCCGGGGCTCGGCCTCGCTGTCCTGGCCCTGATGGCGCTCTGGACCTTGCTGACCACCCTGGCGTACGACGGCAACCGTCGCCCAGGCTGGCCGCTGCTCGTCACGGACCTCGCCGTGACCGTCGCGGCCCAGCTCAGCTCGGTGCTCATCCTGACGGCCGGGGGCATCCGGGCCGGCGACCCGACCGTCACCGTCTCCTGGGCCGCGGCCCCGGTCCTGGTGTGGGCAGTCTGGGGCGGCCCCCTCGGCGGCGTGGTGGCCGCGGCCGTCGTGTCGGTGGGGGCGGTGGTCGAACGCGGGTCGGTGTCGCAGGCGACGACCGACAGCATCGTGCTGCTCCTGCTGGCCGGCGGGGTCGTCGGCTACCTCGTCCGGATCGGGCGGCGGGCGGAGTCGGCGTACGCCGGCGTCGTGCGTCTGCAGGCCGCTGCGCAGGAGCGGGAGCGGCTGGCGCGCAGCGTGCACGATGGCGTCCTGCAAGCCCTTGCCCTGGTCAGCCGGACCTCTAAGGACCCGGCCCTCGCCGACCTTGCCGCGAGCCAGGGGAGCGCGCTGCGCCGGCTGGTGTCCGGTCCGGCCGAGCCGCTGCCCATCGGGGAGCTCGACCTGCTCGGGCTGATGCCTACCGGCAGCGACGTGGAGCTCGCGGCACCCGCCGGGGCTGTCCTGCTGCCGTCCGCGGTCGCCATGGAGCTGGCAGCGGCGGTGGCGGCCGCCGTCGACAACGCCCGCCAGCATGCCGGCGGGTGCGTCTGGCTGCTCGTAGAGGACGAGGCGGACGCGGTCACCGTGACGGTCCGCGATGAGGGGCCCGGGATCGCCGCCGGGCGGCTCGAGCAGGCCGAGCAGCAGGGCCGGCTCGGCGTGGCGCGCTCGGTGCGCGGACGGCTCGCCGACCTGGGTGGCAGCGTGGCGGTCCACAGCACTGCAGAGACCGGGACGGAGATGGAGCTGCGTGTCCCCCGATGAGCGGGCACCCGTCACGGTGGTCGTCGCTGATGACCACCCGATCTGGCGCGACGCGGTCGAACGCGACCTGGTCGCCGCCGGCTTCCGCGTCGTCGGCGTCGCGGGGGACGGCGACAAGGCGGTCCGCGTGTGTGCGGCGACCCACCCGGACGCGCTCGTCTGCGACCTGCAGATGCCGGGCCGCTCCGGCGTCGAGGTGACCCGGGCGGTCGCGCCCACGGGGGTGAAGGTCCTGGTGCTGTCAGCGAGCGGCGAGCAGGCCGATGTCCTGGAGGCGGTGAAGGCCGGGGCAACCGGCTATCTGGTGAAGTCCGCTGGCGCGGCCGAGCTCGTCGCCGCAGTCCACAAGACGGCAGCCGGTGAGGCGGTGTTCACCGCCGGACTGGCTGGCCTCGTGCTGGGGGAGTACCGCCGCACGGAGGCCGACGACGGGGCACCGAGGCTGACCCCGAGGGAGACCGAAATCCTTCGGCTGGTGGCCAAGGGGCTGACCGCCAAGCAGACCGCCGAGCGCCTCGGGCTGAGCCACCGCACGGTGGAGAACCACGTGCAGAGCACGCTGTCCAAGCTGCAGCTGCACAACCGGGCCCAGCTGGTCCGGTACGCCGTCGAGAGCGGGCTGGCGGAGTAAGGACGTCAGCGCCCTGGCGGATACTGAAGACATGGCAACCCGGACCGGTGCTCGATGAGCTCAGCGGCGCTGGTCGGCAAGCTCGGGACGGTCACCACCCGCGTGCGCGGCGGCGACAAGGCCGGCGAGGTGCGCGTGGTGGTCGAAGGAGTCCCGCACTTCTACCTCGGTTTCGCGCCCGCCGAGATCGCTGTCGGGACCCAGGTCCTGATCATCGGGTTGCGCGGCGCCCGTCAGATCGTCGTCGAGCCCTGGACCCAGCCCGATCTCACCGCCCCACCCACCCCGTCGTAGGAAAGAGCCACGATGCTCGGTTACCGCGTTCCCGCTCCCAACGAGGCGTTGCTGATCAGTGGCCGCAAGCAGCGCGGCGCGGACGCGCTGCAGTTCAAGATCGTGACCGGGCACGGCGTGTTCGTCATGCCCATCCTGTCGCGGGCCTCGACGTTGACGCTGGCAATGCAGGAGGCGGAGGTCGTCGAGGACTGCTTCACCCAGCAGGGCCTGACACTCGGGGTGTGTGCCGTCATCGCGTTCAAGGTTGGTGACGACCACGAGTCGATCGCGTCGGCGGCCAGGCGCTTCCAGGGTGACCAGTCGCAGATGTCGACCCTGGTCGGGCGGATCTTCTCGGGTCACCTTCGCTCGATCATCGGCTCGATGACCGTGGAGGCGATCATCCGCGAGCAGCAGACGCTCGGCGAGGCGATCCTGGACGCGAGCAAGTCCGAGATGGCCAAGATCGGTCTGGCCGTCGACTCGCTGCAGATCTCCTCCATCGACGACAAGGGTTCGGGCTACATCAAGGCGCTCGCCGCGCCGCACCAGGCCGCGGTCAACCAGGCGGCCAAGATCGCGCAGGCAGCTGCCGACCAGGCGAGCGCGATGGCGCAGCAGGAGAGCGCCCGCAACCAGGCCGAGTACGCCCGGCAGACCGCAGTTGCCCAGGCCTCCTACCAGGCCGAGATCGACACCGCACAGCAGCGCGCCGCCCAGGCCGGGCCGCTCTCGGCGGCACAGGCCCAGCAGGCAGTGCTCACCGAGCAGGCGCTCGTCGCCCAGAAGAACGCCGAGCTGCGTGAGGCAGAGCTCATCGCCGAGGTCCTCAAGCCGGCCCAGGCGGAGGCCGCGCGGATCGTGATGCTCGCCGAGGCGGAGGCCCGCAGCACGGAGGTGTCCGCCATCGCTGCCGCCGCCCAGGGCCGGATCGCCCTCGACCAGCGCATCATCGAGCAGCTCCCCGAGATGCTCCGGGCCGCCGCCGAGGGCTTCCAGGGCGCCAACCTGACGGTGCTCAACGGCGCCGACGGGATGAGCGGGATGGTTGCCTCGCTCGCCGGGCAGGGCCTCGCGCTGCTCGATGCCGTCCGATCCGGGGTGGCCGTCAAGGGCGTTGCCCAGGGCGCCGCAGGGCCCGAGCCGCTCGACCACGAGGGCAGGGCGGCCCTTGACCCCTCCGCCGCCGACGGTATTGGATGCTGATCTTCAAAAGGGAGGGTCACCATGGCCAAATATTTGCTGAAAGTGTCCTACACCGCCGAGGGCATCAAAGGTCTGATGAAAGTTGGCGGAACCAGCCGGGTCGCCTCCGTGCAGGGAGCCCTCGCGGGCATCGGGGGGACGTTGGAGTCGTTGTACTTCGCGTTCGGTGACAGTGACGTCTATGCCGTCGCCGACCTACCCGACCATGCATCAGCAATGGCGATGGCTGCGGCGCTCGCCTCGTCCGGGGCGATCAGCAAGTGCGAGACGGTGGTCTTGCTGTCTCTGGCCGAGGTTGACGCTGCGATGAACAAGGCCGTCGACTACCGCCCTCCCGGCTCGTAGCAGGCTGTCGTCAGCGGGTGGCCCAGGCACGCGAGCGCTCGACTGCTGAGAGCCACCGGTCGTGGGTGCCGTCCGCGCGTACGCCAGCGGTCGGCTCGAACCGCCGGTCCAGCCGCCAGCTGCCGGCGAGCTCCTGGCGGCTCGACCACACGCCCGTCCCGAGGCCGGCCAAAAAGGCCGCCCCGAGGGCGGTCGTCTCGAGCACTTCGGGTCGCTGCACCGCGACCCCGAGCTGGTCGGCCTGCAGCTGGCAGAGCAGGTCGTTGGCGCTGGCGCCCCCGTCGACCTGCATCCCGGTCGGCTCCAAGCCGGCCTCCTGCGTCATCGCGTCTACGACGTCGCGCACCTGGAAGGCGATCGCGTCCAGGGTGGCCCGGGCCAGGTGGGCGCGCGTAGTGCCCCGGGTGATGCCGAGGATGGTGCCGCGGGCGTCAGGGTCCCAGTGCGGGGAGCCGAGCCCGGTCAGCGCGGGGACGAAGACGACCCCGCCGCTGTCCGGGACGCTGCGCGCGAGCCCCTCGACCTCGCTGGCGTCGCCGATCAGCTGCAGGCCGTCGCGTAGCCACTGCACGGCCGCGCCGGTCACGAAGACCGCCCCCTCGAGGGCGTAGACCAGCGAGCCGGCCGGCTCCATCCAGGCCACCGTCGTCAGCAGCCGGCTCGAAAGCACCGGCACCTCACCGGTGTTGACCAGTACGAAAGACCCGGTGCCGTAGGTACATTTGCTGCGCCCCGGCTCATAGCAACCCTGCCCGAACAGCGCCGCCTGCTGGTCCCCGGCGATCCCGGCGACCGGCACGTCCAGCCCGAGGAACGCTCCCGGGTCGGTGCGCCCCACCTCGCCGTACGACGCGACGACGTCGGGCAGCGCGGCCCTCGGGACGCCGAACAGCTCGCACAGCTCCTCGCTCCACCGGCCCGTGCGCAGGTCGAACAGCAGGGTCCGGCTGGCGTTGCTCCCGTCGGTGACGTGGCGGGCGCCGCCGGTGAGCCGGGCGACGATGTAGGAGTCCACCGTGCCGACGACGAGCCGCCCGCTCGTCACGCCCTCCCAGATGGCCGGGTCGTGCTCGGCCAGCCAGGTCAGCTTGGTGGCCGTGAAGTAGGGGTCGAGCCGTAGGCCGGTCAGCTCGGCGACGCGGGGCTCATGGCCGGCCTCTTTGAGCCGCTCGCAGATCTGCGTGGTGCGGCGGTCCTGCCAGACGATCGCCCGGCGTGGGGCGGACAACCGCTCCCTGTCCCAGACCACGACGGTCTCGCGCTGGTTCGTGACCCCGATCGCGGTGACGCGCTGGTCCGGTGGCAGACCTGACAGCGCGAGCCGGCAGGCCTGCAGGGTCGAGACCCAGATCTCCTCCGGCTCGTGCTCCACCCAGCCCGGTCGCGGGAAGTGCTGCGGGAACTCCTGGTAGCCCCGGCCGACCACGTGGCCGTCCGGCGCCACGACGAGAGCGGTGACGCCCGTCGTGCCGCAGTCGATGGCCAGCACGCTCACCGGCCGCTCACCGCACGGCTGCGCGCAGCTTCTCGAGCACGACCGGGTCGATCCCGCCCTCCACCATCCGCTCCTCGTAGTTCTCGACCCCAGCCCAGGCGGCAAGCGTCGGGTAGCCCAGCGTCGCGAGCGCGGCGGCGACCTCGCCGGCCAGCTCGCCCTCGAGGGCCAGCACCGACTCGGGCTTGCCGAAGTACAGGTCGTAGAGGTCGAGCAGCCGACCGAGCTCCTGCACCGGCGCGGGGTGGTCGTCGACCCGCACGTCGACGAGGACGTCGCTGCCGCCGCCGTACCCGCCTGCCTCGGAGACGACGTAGAGCGCCGCGCTCTGCCGGCCGCGCTTGTCCCCGCCGGCGGCGTCCCCGGCGGTCAGGGCAGCCAGCAGCCGTCGGGCCAGCGGGCCGTCGGCAGCGTCGTACGCCTGGCACATCGCGTCGACCACCTCGGGCCCGGTGAGGATGTTGCCCTGGGCGGCGTAGCCGTCGCCGGTGCGGCCGCCGGCCCACGCGTTGCAGGCACTGCCGGTGAAGGTCGCGGCCCGGCCGTCGCGGTCGACGATGCCCGCCTGGCGCTGGTCGCGCAGCTCGTCGGCAGACGTGAGCGCGGCCAGCACGTCCTGCGCGCTGCCGCCGGCTGCCAGCATCCGCAGGCCGTCGGGGCGGTAGGCGAGGTTGGCGAAGGACTGGGTCGCGATCGCCCCCACGCCGTACGACGCGGCGGGCACCGCGGCACCAACGGCGAGGAACTTGCTGGCGACCACGACTCCCCACTGGGACCCGTCGGCTGACCTGGCAACGAGGGAGAACGTCATAGGGGGCGATGCTAGAGGCGTGACCAGAGTCTTCTACGACGCGGAGTTCGGTCGCACGGCGCCGGACGTCACCCTCATCTCGATCGCAGCGGTCACCGAGGACGGGCGTGAGTACTACGCGGTGTCCAGCGAGTGGGACCCGCTGGACGTCCACCCCTGGGTGCGGGACAACGTGCTGACGCAGCTCCCGCCGGCCTCCACCTGGCAGCCGCGGTCGGTGATCCGCGACGAGCTCGAGGCCTTCCTCGGCGCCGACCCGGTGCTGTGGGCCTGGTATGGCGCCTACGACCACGTCGCGCTGGCGCAGCTGTGGGGGGACATGCCGAAACTGCCGCGTGCGATCCCGCGGTTCACCCTCGACGTGCGGCAGCTCTGGGAGCACCTCGGCCGCCCGGTCCTGCCCAAGCAGGAGAGCGGGCTGCACGACGCGCTCGCCGACGCCCGGCACGTCAAGCTCAAGTGGGAGGCGCTCGCCGAGAAGGCCTACCTGCTCGGCCTGCAGGTCTGAGCCTCAGCGCGGCGTCAGGACCTCGATGACAACCTCGGCGAGTCCGTCGTAGCCAAGGGCGCGGGCCCCGGCGCGGGACATGTCCAGAACGCGGTCGCCGACGTAGGGCCCTCGGTCGTTGACCAGACAGTTGACCGACAGGCCGTTGGCGGAGACGTGCAGGACGGTGCCGAGCGGCACCTCTTTGTTGGCGCAGGTAAGGCGCTCCGGGTCGTACGGCGCGCCGCTGGCGGTCGGGTTGCCGACGAAGCCGGGGCCGTACCAGCTGGCGGTGCCCGAGATCGTCTGACCGGTCGGGCGGTAGCCCTGCGGGTAGCCCGAGCCGGCGGCCTCGACGAGCGCGAGCACCGGGCCCTCGCCCTGCCTGGCCCGACCCGAGCGGGCCGTCTGCGCGGGCGTGAGGGTGCGTGTGACGGAGGCCGACACCGCGTCGAGCTGGGCCTGTGCAGCGTCGAGGCGGGCCTGCTCGGCCGCCGCCTGCTCCTGCACCGCGAGCACCCGGGCGGTGGCCAGCAGGGCGCGAGCCCGGTCCTGGGCGGCAAGGACACCCTGGGCCTCGGCGAGCAGCCTCGTCCGGTAGGCGGTGGCGCGGACCCGCAGCGCCTTCACCTGGGCGGACTCCTGGGTGACGGCGTCGACGAGGTCCTGCTCCACCCGGACCGCGGCTGCGGTGCCGCGCTGCGCGAGCGTCTCGAGCCCTGGCGAGGCCAGCCGGGTCTGGATGCCGCCCAGCGGGTCGACGTCGCGCCCGAGCATGTAGACCTCGCGGGCCCGCGCGTCGAGCCTGGCCTGCGCGACCTCCCGCTCCTGCGCCAGGCGCTCCAGCGCGACCCGCAGGCCGCCGTCGCGGGCCGCCTCGGCGTCGAGGTCGTCGGCGAGCCGGGCGGCGTCGGCAGTGACGAGCTCCAGCTCGGCGGTCAGGCGGGGAAGGTCTTTCGAGGTGACAGGCGGGGCGGTGTCGGCCCCCGCCCGGGCGCCCCACGGCAGGAACAGAGCAACCGCCAGCAGGGCCACCGTCACCGTCGTACGCCGGGGGTCCACGGGGAAGCAGTCGGCGTAGGCGGAGGCGGTCTGAAGGGCTAGCGTCGGCCGGACCCGAGCGGAAGGTGCGTGGCGTGCGGATCGGTGTGCTCACGGGCGGCGGCGACTGCCCCGGCCTGAACGCGGTCATCAGGGCAGTGGTGCGCAAGGGCGTGGAGGTCTACGGGCACGAGTTCGTGGGGTTCCGCGATGGCTGGAAGGGGCCCCTCGAGGGCGTCACGATGACGCTTGGGGTGCCCCAGGTGCGCGGGATCCTGCCCCGTGGCGGCACCATCCTCGGCTCCAGCCGCACCAACCCGATCAAGCTCGAGGGCGGCGTCGAGCGGATCGAGCGCAACCTGCGCGAGCTCGGCGTCGACGCCCTGATCGCGATCGGCGGCGAGGACACCCTTGGGGTGGCCACCACCCTGGCGGCCGCCGGGCTGAACGTCGTCGGCGTACCCAAGACGATCGACAACGACCTGAGCGCCACGGACTACACGTTCGGCTTCGACACCGCCGTGCAGGTCGCCGTCGACGCGATCGACCGGCTGCACACCACCGCCGAGTCGCACCACCGGGCGCTGATCGTCGAGGTGATGGGCCGCCACGCCGGCTGGATCGCCCTGCACTCCGGGCTGGCCGGCGGGGCCAACGTCATCCTGATCCCCGAGCGGCCGTTCGACATCGACGCGGTCTGCGAGTACGTCAAGCAGCGCTTCGCCCGCCAGTTCGCCCCGATCATCGTGGTGGCCGAAGGAGCCCAGCCGGCCGAGGGCACGCTGGCGCTCCAGGAGGCCGAGCTGGACGCCTTCGGGCACGTCCGTCTCGGCGGCATCGGTCAGGTCCTCGAGCGCGAGATAGAGCAGCGCACGGGCTTCGAGTCGCGCCAGACGGTGCTCGGCCACGTCCAGCGCGGGGGCACGCCGACGGCCTTCGACCGGGTGCTGGCCACCCGCTTCGGCCTGCACGCGATCGACGCGGTGCACGAGGGCGCCAGCGGCGTCATGGTCGCGTTGCGCGGCACCGACATCATCCGGGTGCCCCTGGAGGAAGCCACCCGCGAGCTCAAGACCGTCCCGATCGAGCGGTACGCCGAAGCCGAGGTGTTCTTCGGCTGACCTGCTCGTCCTGCTCGTCCTGCCCGTTCTGCCCGTGCTAGTCGGGTCGCCTAGCCTGGCCGGGTGATCGAGTTGCCTTCCCTACCCGCCGCGCAGCAGCCTTCGTGGCCCGACCTCGCGGTCCTGGCCGAGGTGTCGCGCACCCTCGAGGAGGTGCCTCCGCTCGTCCAGCCGCAGGAGTGCGACGCACTGCGTGTCCGGCTGGCAGCAGTGGCCCGGGGCGAGGCCTTCCTGCTCCAGGGCGGCGACTGCGCCGAGACGTTTGCGGCGAACACCGCCGAGGGCATCCGCGGCAAGGTACGGACCCTGCTGCAGATGGCCGTGGTGCTCACCTACGGTGCCAGCCTGCCGGTGGTCAAGCTGGGGCGGCTGGCAGGGCAGTACGCCAAGCCGCGCTCGGCTGATGTCGAGGCGGCGACCGGGCTTGCGTCCTACCGTGGTGATGCCGTCAATGACCTCTATGGCGAGCGGACCCCGGACCCGCAGCGGATGGTGCGGGCTTACGCAAACAGCGCCGCGACGCTGAACTTCATGCGTGCGATGGCCACCGACGGCTCGGCGGACCTGACCGCTGTGCACCACTGGAACATCGACTTCGTCAAGAGCAGCCGGGCCGGTCAGCGCTACGAGGCGCTCGCGACCGACATCGAGCGCGCGCTCGCGTTCATGCGCGCGTGCGGGCTGGACCTGCAGGCCATGCCGGCTACGCACGGCGTCGAGCTCTACTCCAGCCACGAGGCGCTGCTGCTGGAGTATGAGCGCGCGCTGACCCGGCCCGACGAGCACGGCCAGCCGTACGACCTGTCCGCCCACCTGGTGTGGGTGGGGGAGCGGACCCGGCAGATCGGCGGTGCCCACGTCGATTTCCTGTCCCGGCTGCACAACCCGATCGGCGTGAAGCTCGGGCCGTCGGCCGACCCGGCCGAGGCGGTCGAGCTGTGTGAGGCGCTCGACCCCGACCACATCCCCGGGCGGCTCACGGTCATCACCCGGATGGGTGCGGGCATGGTCCGCGACCGGCTGCCCGGCATCGTCGCGGCCGTCGAGGACGCGCGCGGCCCAGCTTCGGTCGTGTGGTGCTGCGACCCGATGCACGGCAATACGACCGAGTCGCCCAGCGGCTACAAGACGCGTCACTTCGACGACGTGATGGACGAGGTGCGCGGGTTCTTCGAGGTCCACGTGGCCCTCGGCACCCACCCGGGCGGCGTCCACGTCGAGCTGACAGGTGACGACGTGACCGAGTGCCTCGGCGGGGCTCAGGAGCTCGGTCACGATGACCTGTCCGGGCGCTACGAGACGGCGTGCGACCCGAGGCTGAACACCAGCCAGTCCCTCGAGCTCGCCTTTCTCGTCGCCGAGATGCTCCAGCGCCGGCGCGGCTGAGGTCCGCTTCTGCCGGCGCGGAGGCGGCTGCCCGACAGCGTCGGCCCGATGTCACCACGGGATGTGGCGATCTTGACGGGGGGGCCGAGCGGGCAAGATCGCCACTTTGTGACGGGGGCCGGCCGGGGGAGTTCAGCTGGCTGGCGCCGCCGCGCGGTTGTGGCGATCTTGACGGGGGGCCGAGCAGGCAAGATCGCCACTTTGTGACGGGGGCCGGACGGGGGAGTTCAGCTGGCTGGCGCCGCCGCGCGGTTGTGGCGATCTTGACGGGGGTGCCGAGCGGGCAAGATCGC
>JANLPD010000254.1:0-6436 GCA_031367045.1 Frankiales bacterium
CCTGCTTTTCGTTGCGGGTCGTGAGTCAGGCGCGGAGGCGATCCGGACCCGGACCGGACAAGGAGCGCAACGTTGGGCGGGGCCCGAGGCTACGTGATGACCCGGCTGCCGTCCTGGTTGGTCCTGGTAGGTGCCCGCCCCCCGGCCCAAGCTGTCCTGGAGACGCTCGGGCACGGGCAGTCACCGCGCCGAGGCGGCCCAAGGGGCCTCCCGGACGCACGCTGGCTCGAACATCGGCCACCCCGTTCATCAGGGCGCAGGCCACCAGATCTGCACCAACCGGCGACAGGACAGCGACTGCCGCCCGGCAAGCGGCCGGCTGCCCCTCGAGGGCGTGCGCCTGGGCAGCCAGGGCGGCCAGGTCGGCGGCGCTGGCCGCGCGGTGGCGGGCCACCGCCACCGCTGCCAGCACGGCCAACAGGACGCCAGCCAGCAGGACGACGGCGCTCGCAACCAGCATCAGGATGGTCCCCGAACCCGCCTCGCATTTTGGTCCGCCCGCCACCGGGCGCCTCACGGCGCCGCCTCGCGCTCCGCGGACGCGCGGGCAGAGACCGGCGTGCCCGGCAGCAAACGGACGAGCACACCGAGCGGATGGATCTGGGCGCGCACCACGACAGTCACGAAGGCACCGCCGGTAGTCACCTCGACCTGTGCCCCGCGCGGCGCGAGGGCCAGGGCCAGGCTGGTGACCTGGCTGGACGGGTCGGCACGTGCGGCGGATCGGGCTCCGGCCCGGGCCGCGTCGACGCACCGCAGCTGGGCGCCGACGCAGGCCAGGAGCCAGACAGCGAACAGGACCACGACCACGAGAGCGGGCATGACGACGGCGGTCTCCGCCGTTGCGTAGCCGTGCTCGCGGGAACGACGCGCGATCGGGATCATCGACACCTCCGGCAGGACCGCCTGGGCGGCGCAGCGGCGCCGCCCAGGAACGGCGCTCAGAAGCTCAGCCTGAAGGCACGCAGGATCACCTGCTTGACAATCTCGAGGACCTGCGGGCTGGTCACCACCTTGTAGAGCACGCCGCCGAATCCGCAGGCGGCGACAGTGCCGACGGCGTACTCCGCAGTGGTCATTCCGGCCTCCCCGTCGGCGATCTGCGGCCGGACGTGGGTCTGCAGTCGGGCGGCGGCACGGACGGGGGCGGTGGTGACAGCGGTTCGGAGAGCATTGAGACGGGACATGTGGGACCTCCGGTTCGGCGACGGCGAAGCCGTCGGGCGGTGCGCCGGGCGGTCGCCCGGCAGCGACAACGCTCCCTGCGACGGACCGGCGCGGGAAGGTCAGCGGAGCGACCTGTGGACGGACCAGACCCTGTGCGGGACGGTTCACAGCCCAGCGAGTGCGGGGCCGGCCAAGCCCGCCACCATGGGCACCACCCCGAGCAGCACAAAGGCCGGCAGGAAGCACAGGCCGAGCGGCGCCACCGCGAGAACCCCTGCCCGGTGCGCTGCCGCCTGACCACGTGAGCGGGCTTCGTCCCGGGCCTGTCCCGCGAGTCGCGTCACCGCCGCAGCCACCGGGGCACCGCCCTGTGCGGCGCGCGACAGGGCCCGTGCAGCGGGTGCCAGCGGGTCCGGTCCGGCCGGACCGCTCGGGCCCGCCAGCGCCGACCAGGCCTCCTCCCCGGCAATGCCGACGGCGAGGGCGGCTGCGACGGCAGTCAGTCGCGCACCGCACGGGCCGCCGACAGCGCGGCCGACAGATGTTGCGGATGCGGCCGGTGCGGCGCCGCCCACGAGGCAGGCCGCCAGTAGGTCCAGCGCCAGCGGCAGGTCAGCCACCAGCCTGGCCCGCTCGGCCCGCACTGCGGCCGGCTCGAGGCGAGACAGGAAGTGCGGGGCACCGAGGGCGATGCCCAGCCCGATCAGGACCCCCGCCCGACCGTCCTGCACGAGGACGACCGCCAACCCAGCCACCACCGACGCGGTCCGGGGGCTGACCGGACCCCATCTGCGGCCGTCGGTGGAGGGGCGGCGTTGGTTGCCCTGACGCGCAAAGGTCCCCGCCCACCAGAGGGGTGGCGGCAGCACCTCGCCGCGTCCGGTGGGGAAGCCACGCGGACTGCCCCGCGGGCGTTGCAACGCGGCAGCCGCGGCCAGCCCGGCCAGCACGGCCGGAACCGCAGCGGTCGCCAGCACCTTGTCAGTCCTTGCCGGCGCGGCGCACCAGGCGCGCTGTCCAGGCAAGCCCGAGCAGGTCCAGCCCAACTCCGAGAACGGCGCAGGCCGCTCCCAACGGCGTGTGGAGTAGCTGGTGCACCGGGTCGGCGCCCAGACCCGCGGCGAGGAGCAGTCCGCCGAGCGGTAGGACGGCCAGCAGACCGGCGGTCGCCCGTGGTCCGGCGAGCTCGGCCTCGACCGCGCGACGCCGCTCGGCCTCGGCCCGACCCGCTGTTGCCAGCTGTTCGACAGCGCCGGCGAGTCCCGCTCCGGTCGCGCTGCAGACCTCCCAGCAGGCGGCCAGCCCTCGCAACAGCGCTGGAACGGCGCTAGCCGCCGCCGCCGCTTCGAGAGCCGCGGGCACGTCACCACCCAGCCGGACCGCCCCGGCCGCGTCAAGGCACCCCGAACCGAACGCCCCCGTCCCGAGCTCGGCAGCGACGGACAGGGCCTCGCCTGGCGAGCGGCCGGCCGAGAGCTCGGCGGACAGCGCACCGCAGGCCTCGACCGCCCGCCGGGCCTCCTCCTCCGCGGCGCGCCGCACGGCCCGACCCCGCCGGGCCCGCAGCGCTGCAGCACCCGCGGCCAGAACGAGCAGCCCGAGCACCGGGCCACCCATAAGGAGGGCACCGCCCGAGGCGCCGAGAACGAACAGGACCGGCCTGCGCCCGAGCACCGACGGTGCCCGAAGGGTCAGCGTTGATAGCCGCCTGCCCGCCTCCGTCGGGACGACCACCCGGACCGCCACGGCCGCTGCTGCCAGCACGGCCGGCAGTGCAGCAGTGCCGTAGAGCGGCAGGACCACGCTCACGACGCGGCTGCCAGCAGGGCCGACAACTCGTTGGCAGCCTGCCCGGGGCTGCCGCGCTCCGCCGTGCCGTCCCAGCACCACCCCGTGCGTGCCTCGACCAGACCACCCGACCTTCGGGCCAGCACACTCACCTCACCGACCCGGCGCAGCCCGCCGGGCGGCCGCACGAGGTGCACCGCGATCCGGAGCCCCGCGGCCAGCTGGCTGTGGAGTGCGTCGCGCCCCAGGCCAGCTGCGGCAGCCAGGGCCTCGAGCCGGGCCGGCACGTCAGCGGCAGAGTTGGCGTGGACGGTCCCGCAGCCACCCTCGTGGCCGGTGTTGAGGGCGGCGAGCAGGTCGACCACCTCGCCACCACGCACCTCGCCGACAACCAACCGGTCTGGCCGCATGCGCAGCGCCTGCCGCACCAGGTCACGCAGCGTGACTTCCCCTGCTCCCTCGAGGTTGGGCGGACGGGCGACGAGCCGCAGGACATGGGGGTGGGTCGGCAAGAGCTCGGAGGCGTCCTCCACCAGCAGCAGCCGCTCGTCGGGTGGGACCAGCGACAGCAAGGCCGACAGCACGGTGGTTTTGCCACTACCCGTGCCTCCTGTCACAAGGAACGCCACCCGCGCAGCGACAAGGGCAGCCAGCAGGGCCGCTCCGTCGCCCGGCACTGCCCGCGCCTGGACGAGCTCGTCCAGGGTGAAGGCCCGGTGGCGCGGTATGCGTAGGGACAGGCAGGTCCCGGACGCCGACACGGGTGGGAGCACGGCGTGCAGTCGCACACCGTCCGCGAGGGTTGCGTCGACCCAGGGCTGTGCGTCGTCGAGGCGGCGACCCGATGGCGCGGCCAGCCGCTGCGCGAGCCGACGGATGGACGCCTCGTCGCGAAAGCGCACGTCGGTGCGGACCAGCCCCGCGCCCCGGTCTACCCACACCTCGTCGGGACCGTTCACGAGCACGTCGGTCACAGCCGGGTCGCGCAGCAAGTCCTCCAGCGGACCGGCGCCGACGATCTCGCTCTGCAGGATCCGCAGGACCTGCAGAAGCGCGGCGTCCCCGCGCAACCCACCCCCTTCGTCGCGCAGCGCGGTCGCCACGGCCGCCGGCGTGGGGGGTCCTCCCGAGGCGGCGACGCGTTGACGGACCCGCCCGAGCAGTGCGGGGTCGACGGTCATGCGGCGCTCCGGTCTGCGGGCAGCAGCTCGTCCAGGAAAGCCGTGCAGAATGACCCGAGGGGACCTCGGGGTCGGCGGGGCGGCGCCTCGCCGCGGTCGAGCGCGCACGAGAGATGCGGCTCGAGCCGCATCTCGCCGGCCAGCGGGAGCGCGAGCGCCCTTGCCATGGCGTCACCGGTCAAACCGGTTGGCGAAGGGCCGCGCACGACGAGTTGGACATCTCGTGCGAACAGGCTGACGGTGGCGGCCACCCGTCCCGCGGCGGCCGCGGCGCGCACCTCCGCCGGTACCACGAGCAGAGTCGTGGTGGCCTGCCCAAGGACGAGCCGAGCCGCCTCGTCCAGGACACGCGGCAGGTCAACGACGACGAGGTCGCTCGCCCGACGACCGGCGCCGAGAACCGCACGGACAGCTTCGGGCGCGAGGGCGTGGGTCTCTCCCCTCCCCCAGGACAGGACCGACAGGTCGGCCATCCGTGGGAGCGCGGAGGCGAGAGCGGCCGCCGGGATCCGCCCACGGGTAGCCCCAAGGTCCTGCCAGCGCAACCCCCTGGTGCCCTCACCGCCAAAGACAAGGTCGATGCCACCGCCGAGCGGGTCGCCGTCCACGAGCAAGGTGGTACGGCCGGCACGCGTCGCCGTCACGGCCAGTGCGCAGGCGAGGGTGGTGGCTCCCGCACCGCCTCGCCCACCAACGACGGCCACCAGCGGACCCTCGGGGGCCGCGCCCTCCGCAGCGTCGGCAAACACCTCGACGACCCACGGCTCAGCGTCTGGCAGGAAGAGGACGTGCTCGGCACCGACCGCGACCGCCTGCTGCCAGACCCCGGCATCGTCGAGGTCCCCGCCGATGAGGACCACGTCCGGTCGCCGCGGTAGTCGCAGCCTGATGCAGTCAACGACGACGTCGGCCCCCACGACGACGATCGGCGCCGTCGTCCAGCGCACCCGTGCCGAGCCGGCATCCGGGCACACGTCCAAATCGGCGCCTGCGAGCGCCGCGAGTCGCAGTACGGCGTCGAGCAGCTCCAGGTCCGAGGTCACCAGCAGGGGGCGTCGAGAAGCGTCGCCAACACGCTCGGGGGACACGGGCACGAAGAACCTCCCACCAGCCGGTAGATCCGGCCTAGGGACGAGCGTGGGGCCGACGGCTCATGCCGTGGAGTGGGCCCGACCGCGCTGTGGACGACGGAAGCGCTGTGGACGACGGTTGCGGTATGGACCACGGGGCCGCGCGGTAGGCGAGCGAAAGGTGGACAGCGGACGACCCCCGCCGGGGGGGTGGCGGGGGTCGTCGCGTGGAGCCCGGCTCCGGGGGGGGTGGAGCCGGGCCCGATCATGGTGCGTAAGCAGACGCACACTCCGGGTTACAACCACCAATGGTGTTGCCGAGGCTGCTCCGTTGAAACCAGAGTGGCACACCTTTCCCGGAGCGGCGCCTTTCCGGCCTCGCGACTTAGGCTCGCGGGCGTGACCCCGCGCGCGGCAGCGTTCTTCGACCTCGACAAAACCGTCATCGCCAAGAGCAGCACCCTCGCCTTCGGTATGCCCTTCTACCGGGGCGGTCTGGTCAACCGGCAGGCGGTGCTGAAGGCCTCGTTCGCACAGTTCGTCTACCTGCTGCAAGGCGCCGACGAGGACTCGATGGACAAGATGCGCGACTACCTGAAAGCGCTGTGCGCCGGCTGGCGTGTCGAGCAGGTCAACGCGATCGTCGCCGAGACGCTCACCGAGCTCATCACCCCACTGGTCTACGCCGAGGCCGTCGCGCTTTTCGAGGAGCACCGCGCAGCCGGGCGCGACGTCGTCATCGTCAGCAGCAGCGGCGAGGAGGTCGTCGGTCCGATCGGCGAGCTGCTCGGCGTCGAGCGCGTCGTCGCGACCAGGATGGTCGTCAAGGAGGGCAGGTACACCGGCGACATCGCCTTCTACGCCTACGGCGAGGGCAAGGCCGTCGCCATGCGCGAGCTGGCGAACGAGCAGGGCTATGACCTCTCGGCGTCGTACGCCTACAGCGACTCGATCACCGACCTGCCCATGCTCGCGCTCGTCGGCCACCCCACCGTCGTCAACCCCGACAAGGCGCTCCGCAAGGCTGCGGAGAAGAACAACTGGCCGGTCGCGGACTTCAGGAAGCCAGTGCGGATGCGGGACCGGCTGCCCGCCCCACCCACGCCCCCGATGATCGGCGCGGGGGCCGCAGTGGCCGCCATGGCAGTCGGCGCGGCCTGGTATGCCGGACGCCGTGCCCGGCGGAGGCCTTTGTAGAAAAGTCCCTCCTGAAGGTCTTCCCAAAGCGCC
>JANLPD010000292.1:0-1608 GCA_031367045.1 Frankiales bacterium
GGCGCTTTCGGGGGCGCCGTCAACAAGGAGCTCAGCGCCGGCGGGTTCGCCGACCCCAAGGCGCCCAGCGAGCGGGCTGCCGCGCTGATGGCGAGCGAGTTCGGCGGGGGCGCCCCCAACCTGGCGCTGCTCGTCACCTCGCCCGCAGGCGTCGACAGCGCGGCCGCTACCGCCGCGGGCATCGCCCTCACCGCGCGCCTGTCCAGGGAGCCGGGCGTCGTGCAGGCCCGCTCCTACTGGACCCTCGGCAAGGCCGCCCCGCTCAGGAGCAAGGATGGCACCAAGGCGCTCGTGCTGGCCCGCCTGACCGGCTCGGAGGACCAACAGATCAAGGGGGTCACGGCGCTCCGGCCGCGCTTTGCGGGCAGGAGCGGCGTACTCACGGTCCAGGTCGGCGGCCAGCTCGAGCTGTTCCGCGAGGTCGATGTGACCATCGAGCACGACCTGGCCCGCGCCGAGTCGATCGCCTTCCCCGTCACCGCCGTACTCCTCGTGCTCGTCTTCGGCAGCGCCGTCGCCGCGAGCCTGCCGCTTCTCATCGGCGTGCTGTCGATCCTCGGCTCGTTCCTCACCCTGCACGTCCTGCACGGCTTCACCGACGTCAGTGTCTACGCCGCCAACCTGGCCATTTCGCTCGGCCTCGGCCTCGGCATCGACTACTCGCTGTTCATGCTGACCCGCTACCGCGAGGAGGTCACCAGGGGACTGAGCCCGCATGACGCCGTTGTCGAAGCGGTCCGGACCGCCGGCCGCACCGTGCTGTTCTCCGCGCTGACTGTGCTGCTGTCGCTGTCGGCGCTACTGGTCTTCCCGCTGTTTTTCCTCAAATCCTTCGCCTACGCCGGCATCAGCGCGGTCTTCTTCGCCGCCCTCGGCGCCCTCGTTGTGCTGCCCGCCGCAATCGCAGGGCTCGGTCACCGCGTCGACAGCCTCGACCTGCGCAAGCCGATCCGCCGCCTGCTCCACCTGCCTGCCCCGCGCACCAAAGCGGTCGGCGAGGGCGCCTGGCACCGATTGGCTGTCAGTGTCATGAAGCGCCCCGTCGGCTTCGGCCTCGCCGTCGTCGTACTGCTGCTGGGGATGGGCCTGCCCTTCAAGGACGTCTCGTTCAGCCTCCCCGACGACCGCGTCCTGCCGCGCACCGCCCAGGGCCACCTCGTCGCCGAGGTGATCCGCACCCAATTCCCCGGCAACGAGTCGCTCGCTCTGACCACGGTGGCCACCGGCACCGGTGACCCGACAAGCCGGGCGGCCGACATCTCGTCGTACGCCCTCGCTTTGTCCAGACTCTCTGGTGTGCAGCGGGTCGACGCGCTGACCGGCTCCTACGCCGCCGGCCGTCAGGCCCTCCCAGCCGGGCCGCAGAACGCAGCCTTCGCGACGAAAACGGCGACCTATCTGACCATCGTGCCGTCGGGTCAGGGGTTCGGGCCGATTGGCGAGCGGCTCGCAAGCGCCGTCCGGGCGACCCCTGCTCCCTTTCGCGACGTCGTCGTCGGCGGGCCGGCCGCGAGCCTTGCCGACACCAAGCACTCGCTCGGCGCCTCGATGCCCCTTGCCCTCGGGCTGATCGCCATCGCAACCTTCCTCGTACTGTTCCTTTTCACC